>NZ_JAKGUE010000043.1 GCF_021568795.1 Dethiosulfovibrio faecalis | reverse complement strand
AGGTCGGCGTTGACCACCATCATGGCGTACCAGTCGGTTCCCTCCACCTTCTGGACGTAGCCCATGGACCTACGACCCTCGAAGTCGTATTCGAACCTCACTGGCTCGGTCGTGTCGAAAAGCCCCGCAGATTTACAGGCGTTCCAGAGGGGAGGGCAGCTCTCCGACATGGAGACTCCCTTCTCCACCTTGGGATGGATGACCACCGCCCCGTTCGAGTCGAATATTATGCCGTAGCTGCCCTCTCCGAGGGAGGAGCTGAGTATCCTCTTCTCGACCGACTCCAGAGAGGTCCCGGCGAAGACTACCATTCGAACCGCCCCTTCCGCGTCCACCACAGGTTTGTAGCAGCCGGCATATGGGATTTCTCCCAGCCAGACTATGTCCTCGAAGGTCTCTCTACCGTCCACCGTCGCTTTATAGACTCCGGTGGTATCGTCGAAAAGCCCTCCCAGCATGGAACGCCCCTCTTTATCCTTCAAGGTGGTGGAGACCCGGACCAACCCCTCTTTCGTGACCTGAAAAATGGAGAACTGGCTTCCCATGGCATCCTGCCATTCGTTCACCATAACCTCGTTTCCTGTGATGAGTTTGAGACCGTCGTCCATGA
>NZ_JAKGUE010000042.1 GCF_021568795.1 Dethiosulfovibrio faecalis | reverse complement strand
CAACCTTCAGAAGTCGATCAACAAGCTGTCGACCGGTCTGAGAATCAACTCGGCCGCCGACGACGCAGCCGGTCTCGCCATCAGCGAGAAGATGCGTGCCCAGATCAACGGACTGGACCAGGCTGTAAGCAACTCCCAGGACGGTATCTCCATGATCCAGACCGCCGAGGGAGCCCTCAACGAGACCCACTCCATCCTTCAGAGGATGAGAGAACTCTCCGTCCAGGCTGCCAACGACACCCTGACCAACCAGGATCGTAAGTACATCCAGGACGAGGTCAACCAGCTGTCCGAGGAGATCGACCGCATCTCCACCACCACTCAGTTCAACAAGAAGAAGCTCCTCGACGGAAGCGCCTCTGCTCTTTGGTCCTCCGATAAGCTGGAGACCAAGGCTTTTGTAAGGGGAAGCCTCCGCACGGTGGACCAGTTCGGTCAGAAATCCGCTGCCGAGGGCAACTACAACATCTCCATCAGTGCCAACCCCGGCCAGGCGGAGGTCCAGAAGTCCGACATCTTCACCATCAAGCATGAGAACGTCATCATGAACGTCGGTCTGAACACCGAGGCCGGTTTCGAGAGGGTATCGGTAGACGGTCTTCCCGCCGGAGA
>NZ_JAKGUE010000041.1 GCF_021568795.1 Dethiosulfovibrio faecalis | reverse complement strand
GAATTGCGGATAGCTTTCTGTACCATGAGAATACTTTCCCATTTCAGGAAGTTCTGACAGTTTGTGGGAAAACAGATGGCGTTGAGCATCTGTCATTTTTGAGAAAATATCTATAGTGTCTGGGTCACGCTTATTTTTTATTGGCAGATTACTCATTTTTTTCTGTTTGAAAGTGAATGAAAAACCTGAAATAGAACGCCCTTTTTTATGTTGCTCATATTTAGCTGTTATATCGGTTAACTCATTTACCTGCTTAAGAGCAAAATCTAAAACATATGTTTTAAAGTTACTCATTGTTTTGTATTGATGAGGTTTGACACCAAGTTGTTGTCTAAAGATAGATAGATCAAAAAGTGGCGTTTTTCCGGCAGATCTCCATTGAATTAATAGCTCGTATAGCCGAATAGCATATGAGCTACTTAACCTAGAAACCTGCTGCAATTCATATTTAGTGAAATTTTCTTCAAGTCGAGTTATGAGTGGAACGATATCTTGGGTGAATCGTAGGAAAATAATTCCTGATTGAGATTCATACCCAATTTTGTCGACCCAACGACAATGAAAGCTACGATCCTTACCTGTCTTAGGATTAATGTCATGGTATGTGACATAGCGATCAAATAA
>NZ_JAKGUE010000040.1 GCF_021568795.1 Dethiosulfovibrio faecalis | reverse complement strand
GTAAGTGCGCTTGCTGAGTTTCCCCGTTGACTGCCTCTTCGCTGTACAGTTCTTTCGGCTTGTTGCCCGCTTCGAAACCAATGCCTAAAGAGAGGTTAAAGCCGACAGCAGCAGTTTCATCAATCACCACGATGCCATGTTCATCTGCCCAGTCGAGCATCTCTTCAGCGTAAGGGTAATGCGAGGTACGGTAGGAGTTGGCCCCAATCCAGTCCATTAATGCGTGGTCGTGCACCATCAGCACGTTATCGAATCCTTTGCCACGCAAGTCCGCATCTTCATGACGGCCAAAGCCAGTAAAGTAGAACGGTTTGTGGTTAATCAGGAACTGTTCGCCCTTCACTGCCACTGACCGGATGCCGACGCGAAGCGGGTAGATATCACACTCTGTCTGGCTTTTGGCTGTGACGCACAGTTCATAGAGATAACCTTCACCCGGTTGCCAGAGGTGCGGATTCACCACTTGCAAAGTCCCGCTAGTGCCTTGTCCAGTTGCAACCACCTGTTGATCCGCATCACGCAGTTCAACGCTGACATCACCATTGGCCACCACCTGCCAGTCAACAGACGCGTGGTTACAGTCTTGCGCGACATGCGTCACCACGGTGATATCGTCCACCCAGGTGTTCGG
>NZ_JAKGUE010000039.1 GCF_021568795.1 Dethiosulfovibrio faecalis | reverse complement strand
ACAATCTGCCTACGAGTTATGCGGTTCTCCACTAATTCAAATTCAGTCCAGGCTCCCCCAATAGGGGACATTTGGACACTGATAGCCAACGTATCCCAGTCTCCATCCACGCCATCCGTTGAGTTGTTCGATCCAAAAATAGTTCCGTTAACAAGAAAATGGTCAGGATATCCAGGGCTACTGGCAAGTCTGACAGACACACATTTCATACGAGTCGTCGTGTGATATCCAATATAACCAGGAGAAGATAAAATACAAAGATTATAAGTATTCTGATAACCTCCAATAACACCACTAAACGCCCCCTGTGCTGGATAAGCGGTATAATTAACAGGAGCACCAAAAGCTGTACCGTTTGTAGCGATATTTGTACCATTAGAATCTAGTATCTGCATTTCTCCAATTATTATCTCTCCGACATTTGCCACACCAGAAACTTTGACCCACTGATAACCATATACGTCGCTCATTATCCCACCCGCCTAACGCTGACCTTCATTGAGTTTATTGTTACCGTCTGCCCAGTAGCGTTGTTGTAGATGGCCAATTTACCGTAGGGGCAATTTACGGCATCGACCAGGATAGACAACCTCTGCGCCGTCGTCACCGCCTCGACCGATACGCTACCCAGCAAGACGTTACGCCCCTG
>NZ_JAKGUE010000038.1 GCF_021568795.1 Dethiosulfovibrio faecalis | reverse complement strand
GTGTCCTTGGCGGAGTCCCGGCCTCCGTTAAGCATGGAGGCTATGGTGTCTATGGCCCGGGCTATCTCCTGGGTGCTGGCGGTCTGCTCCTCGGAGGCGGCCGCTATGGACTGGATTCCCTCCGCCATGGAGGCCACTCCGCCCGTCACCTCCGAGATCTTGGCCGCCGCCTGTTTCGAACGCTCCAGCAGTTCGGCCATGACGGTTCCGGCTTCCCTGGTGTCCTCCGCAGCTACGGACATGTCCTTCTGGACTTCCTCTATGACCTTGCGGATGTTCGAGGCGGCTTCGTTGCTTTCCTCCGCCAGTTTTCTGACTTCCTCCGCCACGACCGCAAAACCTCGACCGGCGTCTCCGGCCCTGGCCGCCTCTATGGCGGCGTTCAGAGCCAACAGGTTGGTCTGGTCCGCTATGGTGGTTATGGTGTTGACGAAGCCGCTTATTCCATCGACCGATTTGCCGAGCTCAGCCACCGCCTCTTCGACTCTGCCGCTGACCTCCCCGGCTTTGCCGGTTCCGTCCGTCACCGCCTCAACAGATCTGCGGCCTTCCTCGGCGTTCTCCGAGACCACGCTGGCCTGTTCGCTCAGGTCGGTCACGACCTGGGTGGAGCTGGCGACTCCGGAGGATACCTCCTCGACTCCGGCGTTGGTCTCCTCGGCGGA
>NZ_JAKGUE010000037.1 GCF_021568795.1 Dethiosulfovibrio faecalis | reverse complement strand
TCTATTTCACTCCCCGCCAGGGGTGCTTTTCACCTTTCCCTCTCGGTACTATTCGCTATCGGTCACCTGAAGTGTTTAGCCTTGGACGATGGTCCGCCCAGATTCAACCGGAATTCCTCGTGCTCCGGCCTACTCGGGAGATATGTCGACAGGGATTTCGTTTTCGACTACGGGACTTTCACCCTCTGCGGTCCGCTTTCCCAACACGGTTCGTCTAACGATACCTTTTGTAACTGTCGTCGTGACCTGCAAGTCACGAGTACATATTCCCACAACCCCCAACGAGCAACGATTGCAGTCTTACACTCGTCAGGTTTAGGCTTTTCCCCTTTCGCTCACCACTACTCAGGGTATCTCTTTCGATTTCTTTTCCTCCGGTTACTGAGATGTTTCACTTCACCGGGTTCCTTCCCTTACGGGATGACCGAGGGTTGCTCGGCCGGGTTGCCCCATTCAGAGATCCACGGATCAAAGGATGCTTGCTCCTCCCCGTGGCTTTTCGCAGCTTGCCACGTCTTTCTTCGGCTTCAGGTGCCTAGGCATCCACCGTATGCCCTTATTACCTTAACCTCTCTTTGTTTTCTCTATTCGCTTGTCAAGGTACTACCAGACGGAAAGCAAAAAACGTCCTACATCTATGCAGAACGCTCTCCATCTTGGTTTCTTCATTGGTGGAGGTGACCGGAATCGAACCGACGACCTCCTGCGTGCAAAGCAGGCGCTCTCCCGACTGAGCTACACCCCCGTAGAAAAAAAACGAAAACTTGGTGGGCCGAAGTGGACTCGAACCACTGACCTCTCGGTTATCAGCCGAGTGCTCTAGCCGCCTGAGCTACCGGCCCACTAAAAAAGAAAGAGAACAGCGCATGATAGAACGTAAAAGAACGTACTCCTTAGAAAGGAGGTGATCCAGCCGCACCTTCCGGTACGGCTACCTTGTTACGACTTCACCCTCCTTACCAGACACACCTTCGACGGATCTGTCCCC
>NZ_JAKGUE010000036.1 GCF_021568795.1 Dethiosulfovibrio faecalis | reverse complement strand
TATAGTGGACCCGGAAAAATGGACCACCGAGTAAGTTGCTAGGTTAAGGTCAAGAACAGGCTGCTGTATCATAGGTCTCAGAAAGAGGGGGACATAATGGCAGCCAAGCGACAACGACGTTCACCGGAATTCAAGACCAAAGTAGCCCTGGCAGCGCTGAAGGGAGATAAGACCCTAGTGCAGCTCTCCAGTGATTTTGGAGTCTCCACAGTTCAGATCGGACAGTGGAAAAAACAGTTACTACAAGGGCTCCCGGAGATCTTTCAGCGTAAGGGAAGCCCTGTAGATGTCGACGCCATAACAGCCCCTCTCTACCAGGAAATCGGTCGGCTCAAAGTAGAGCTGGACTGGCTTAAAAAAAAATCAGGTGTTGACTCTTGAGGAAAAACGGGCCTGTGTGGAACCGAATCATCCTCAGATCAGTGTTCGCAGACAATGTGATCTTCTCTGTTTGAACCGTTCCAGCTTTTACTCTCCCCCGACGTTTGGGAGAGAGAGTTTAGAGAACCTGGAGATCATGGAATGTATAGATAAACAGTACACTGACATCCCAACCTACGGGAGCAGGCGAATGACCGCCTGGCTTCGTCGTGAGGGATACGACGTGAATCGCAAGAGAGTCCAACGCCTGATGAGGCTCATGGGCCTAGAAGGGCTAGCTCCCAAACCGGGGACCAGTAGACCTCATCCGGAACGGGAGGTGTATCCCTACCTGCTCCGAAACGTAAAGGTGGGGAAGCCCAACCAGGTCTGGAGTACGGATATCACGTACTGTAGACTCACCTGTGGGTTCATGTATCTCGTAGCCGTTATCGACTGGTACAGCCGCTATATCCTCTCCTGGGAGCTATCCAATACTCTTGACGCTGAATTCTGCATCGTGGCTTTGAAGAAAGCTCTGGAGATGGGCAAGCCAGAGATCTTCAATACCGACCAAGGCTGTCAGTTCACCAGCAAGGCCTTTCTGAAGCCTCTGAAGGAACGTTCCATCAGCATCAGTATGGACGGTCGCGGCAGGGCTCTGGACAATATTTTCGTCGAACGGTTCTGGCGGACGCTCAAATACGAGTGGTTGTACCTGAATGAATATGAGCGGGTCGCCGATCTATCTCGAGAC
>NZ_JAKGUE010000035.1 GCF_021568795.1 Dethiosulfovibrio faecalis | reverse complement strand
TGACCATGTGGAGCGCAACATAGTAATAGACAACCGAAAGTTCTGGTTCGCCAGGGTGGACATCTCCGTACTGCTGGACGAAGGAATAGACGCCTATGCGAAAGCCACCTACGCCGTACTGTGCGCCTACGCCGGATCGGGCAGGGAATGCTTTCCCAGTGCGGAGACCCTGGCTAAAAAGGTGAAGTGCAGCAGGGACCGACTCTTCAAGAGCCTCAGGATACTGGTGGAGTTCGGGGTGTTGGAGAAGGTGACCCAGTCCAACAAATCATTCCAGACGGTCAACAAATACATCTTAACGGGAGGCTCCGATTCTCGACAGGCAGTCCGCCAAACGGACACCGAGAGTCCGTCAGAAAGACTCCCGCAGTCCGTCTCACGGACCCCCGGTGTACGCCAGGCGGACCCCCGGTGTCCGTCAGACGTACACAGAACTAGAGACATAGAACTAGAACCAAAGAACGATAAAGACATAGTGGGCAAGTCCGCCGAAGACACGGCGGGACTTCCCCTCGACCCCGTGCCCGGGGAGGAAGTCGTACCCCAACCGGGGGAGACTCCGCCTCCCTGTCCCTACAGGGCCATAGCCGATCTCTGGGACGAGGTGATGGTCCCTATGGGCAAGCGAGGCGTCAGGATCCTCTCGGAGACCAGACAGAACACCCTGAGATCCCGATGGAGGACCAAAGGCGACCCCGGCGCCCCTCCATGGCCATGGGCCGACCTGAAAACCTGGCGGGAGTACTTTTTGTACGTATCCCAGAGCAAGTTTCTGGTGGACGGCAGATTCTGCGACTTCGACTGGGTGATAAAGAAATCCAACTGGATCAAGATCCGGGAGGGCAAATACCACCAGGAAGGAGACTGCCGATGATCCGTCAGGCCTGCGGTCCCGATTTCGTCGGTGACCTGAGGGAAATGCTGGCCCGTAGGGGCATAGCCGTCAGGGAACGCTCCGAGGAAGAGCGGTGGAACCGGGTAATGGCCTACGTACGCAAAAGGCTGAACTACATAGGCCCCATAACCCGGGAACTCTTTCCGGAAGAACTCTGCGACTACGAAACCCTGGTCGAATGGGGGGAGCACTGCGACAGCTGTAGCAACCCGGCTAAGTGCCCTCACTACGGTTACAGGGGCGAGATCCGGATGAGGAAATACTGGAAAGGCAAACACTACTCCTCGGGCGTGTTCGTGCCCGAATACTACGGCGGGAAATGCGGTGCGTATCTGGATGCCAAGAAGGAGGAGGAGCGGGACAAGAAAGACGCCCCGTCGGGATCTCCCTCCGGAGGCTTCCGGTGGTGAGGGGAAAGGGAGGAAGTGAAGAATGAGCACGGTAAAAGATCTATTGGAGCGGATCGCCAGTTACGTCGACAAAGACGAAAGGTGGCTAGACTCGGAGATAGAGTGTTCTGTTGACATGTCAGTCGACGGAGACGAGGCAACCTATGGCGATAGGGTATTTGGATCTTCGGTCTGTGCTATCGAACCCGTCAACGAAGGACCTAACGGTGCTCCGGTGGCTTTGACCATTTGTTTCGAGCTCGAAGAGAAGGTGCCGTAATTCAATGATCCCCGGAGTTTACGATACCGAAGACCCCGACGAGGTGGTGGCCTGTAGGGCTCCGTGGAGACACAACGAATACGGAATGGGGTGCTCCTGGCGGCCTGAGGGCTGTCGGGAG
>NZ_JAKGUE010000034.1 GCF_021568795.1 Dethiosulfovibrio faecalis | reverse complement strand
TGGCTGATATACCCTACCGTTTCTCCCTGTACTCCCTGAGGATATCCAGTACAGCGTCTATGTCCGACGCGGTGTGGTCGCCGGATATCTGGAACCGTATTTCCTCGTCTCCCTTGGGGACCACCGGGTAGTTCAGCCCTGTGGCAAGGACGCCTTTCTCCAGCAGATAGGAGACTATCCTGGAGGTCTCCTCGGTGTCTCGGACCATCAGGGGAACCACAGGATGGTCCCCGGGGATCACCTCGTAGCCCAGGTCGGTCAGTCCCTTCTCGAACCGTCCGGTCATGTCCCTCAGATGTTTCAGGATGGCCCTTCCCTCGGGGCCGTCCAGTATATCCAGGGCCTTGACCGTGGCGGCAGCCTCTCCGGCGGAGATGGGGTTCGAGTAGATGTACATGGGGGCGTGTTCCCTCAGGTAGGTCACTATCGCTTCGCTGGACACGACGTAGCCGCCGTTGACGCCGTAGGCCTTGCCCAGGGTGCCCACCAGGACGTCGGCACGACCTCCCGTGTATTCCTCCGTGCCTCTGCCTGTCTCTCCGAAGGCCCCCACTCCATGGGAGTCATCCACCACCAGTATGGCGTTTTCAGGGAAGAGATGGTCGTGTTTCCTGACCATGGCCTCTATCTCCTTGAGAGGGGCGTGGTCTCCTCTCATGCTGAAGATGCCGTCCGTGACGACTATGAGGCGCCGAGCTCCCTGGGCCTCCAGGATCTTGCTCTCCAGCTCGGCAACGTCGTTGTGGCCGTAGACCGATTTGCTCCTGGGACGGGACAGCCTTATGGCGTTTATTATGCAGTTGTGGTTGAGCTCGTCGCTTATGACCGCCGTTTCCTTGGTTATCAGGGAGGTCAGCACTCCGTTTACCGTCATGTAGGCCGAGCTGAAGGCCATGGCTTCCTCTCTGCCGTGAAAGGCGGCCAGCTTTTTCTCCAGGTCCCTGTGGGGCCTGAAGGTGCCGCTTATGAACCGGACCGCTCCGGGGCCGACTCCGTATCTGGTGGCTCCCTCTTCCTCCGCCTCTCTGAGGTCGTCTCGGAGGGTTAGCCCAAGGTAGGAGTTGGAGTTCATCCTTATGAAGGGTTTCTCCCCGTGTCCCTTGACGAGGTAGCGAGGTCCTCTGTCGCCTTCCGGCTTGATGACGTCCTCTATTATCAGTTCCTTACCCTTGGCCCGCCCGGAGCTTCTCAGCTCCTCCAGGTCTCCCCTCAGGGTTTTCTCCAGTCTGTCCAGCATGGTTCTCTCTCCTTCCCCTACTTCTAGGATAGTTTGACCTTCAGTTTCTCAAGCATGTCGACCGTCATGGCCTCCAGGTCGTATTTAGGACTCCAGTCCCATTCCTCTCTGGCGGCGCTGTCGTCTATGGAGTTGGGCCACGATTCGGCTATGGCCTGACGGGCAGGGTCTACGTCGTAGTTCAGGACGAACCCAGGCACGTGCTTTTCTATGGCCGCAGCCAGCTGGTCCGGCTCGAAGCTCATGGCGGTTATGTTGAAACAGCACCGGTGCTTCAGCCTGGACGGGTCGGCTTCCATGAGCCCGACCACGCTGTCCAGGGCGTCTGGCATGTACATCATGTCCATGTAGGTCCCAGGGGCTATGAAGCTGGTGTAGCTGCCCTTGCGGATGGCGTCGTAGTAGATGTGGACGGCGTAGTCGGTGGTGCCTCCTCCGGGAAGGGCGTCGTAGGATATGAGTCCGGGGAACCTGACTCCCCTGGTGTCCAGGCCGTATTTACCGTGGTAGTAGTCGCACAGAAGCTCTCCCGATACCTTGGCCACCCCGTAGATGGTGTTGGGTCTCTGGACCGTGTCCTGTGGCGTTTTGTCCTGAGGCGTCCCTGGGCCGAAGGCCGCTATGGAGCTGGGAAAGAAGAAGGAGCAGCTCTCCTGACGGGCCACCTCCAGGGCGTTGTAGAGACCGTTCATGTTGACCGACCAGGCCAGCTGGGGGTTCTTTTC
>NZ_JAKGUE010000033.1 GCF_021568795.1 Dethiosulfovibrio faecalis | reverse complement strand
CATCTTCACCATCAAGCATGAGAACGTCATCATGAACGTCGGTCTGAACACCGAGGCCGGTTTCGAGAGGGTATCGGTAGACGGTCTTCCCGCCGGAGAATATACCATGACTCAGACCTCTGGTCTTTCTAATGCTGGCACTTCTGTCGGTGCAATTTCTGCGGCAATTCAGAGTTACAACGCTGGAGATATAAGTATCGGTTCCGGGTATGTAGGCAACGCCGCAGCGGCCAGCATCTCCTTCGAGGTCCTCTCGGTCAACACCTCGTCCAACATCGTGGTAGTTCGTGCCGAGTCCTACGTGATGGATGCCGATGGTGAAGTTACTACCTACAGGTCCGAGAACCTCACCCTTACCACTGCCGCTAAGGCGAATTTCACCGGTCTCGGGTTTGATATGGGGACTGCTGCCTTGGCTCTTTCCGGGGCTAATGCAGCGGCCTCTTTCGATGTAGGTGGACGAGTAGTTATGCATCTCGCCGGTTCCGCCGCCGGTGGCACCGACGGTTTCAACGTAGATGTTAACATCGATGAGGATTGGGCTGCTGCCGGAAACTGGAGCACCGCTAGCTTGACCCAGCAACGTGGTTTCGCTTTGGATGCTACTGCCCTTCAGTCCAAGGACGTCCATTTCCGTTCCTTCTACCTGAACACGGCCAACGGAAAGATCTTCCAGTCGGATATCAAGGTTTCCTTTAACTCTTCCGTAGCTGATTTGACTGCGGCGGCCGTCGTTGGAGCTACCTTTACCGCGGCCTACGTCGGTCAGACCGCCAAGGGCGACGTTGCGCTCAGGGATCTGGATAAGTTCTGGGACGCCAACGGTCGCTTCCTCCTTGAGGACTCTCAGGATATCACCATAACCCAGGGAGACGGTACCAAGGCTGGAATAACCCTCAACTCCACCGATACCCTGAACGAAGTGGCCAAGAAGCTTAACGACGCCATCGCCTTCGATCTCGGTCAGGCCAAGTACGTCGGAGCCGATGCCGATATGTTCGTCTCCTTCGTCGACGACGCTACCGCATCCAGCCCCGAGTCCGTCGAGGGAACCATGGTAATCCGTAGCGTAGTCGCAGGAAAGGCCGGAGAGCTTGCCTTTGCGGGAGACGAGGACGTCATCAACGCCCTGAGTCTCAACGTGATCCAGGATTCTGAGGAGAACGAGTTCCGCATAACCGTTCAGGACGCCCATAACGGCAACACCGTGGCTTCTGCCGTCAAGATCACCGGAAACGTGCTTCGCGGAGTGGTGCACGAAAACGTAGACGTGGAGTTCGACGCCATGGCCAACGTAGCCGTTGCATGGTCTGATTCCGCTCAGGGCTTCCTGCTTACCAGGGACTCCAGCGTGTATGAGACGACCCTCCACCTTGCCGACAACAGCACCGTCTTCCAGATCGGTGCCAACGAGGGCGAGGACATGGGTATCAGTATGGGCAACATGGGAGCCAGGGCTCTCGGTGTCGATTCCATAGTCGTCACCGACAGAGAGTCAGCAGCCCGTTCCATAACCGTTATCGACAACGCTATCGACAGCGTGTCTACCCAGAGAAGCGCCTTGGGTGCCTATCAGAACAGGTTGGATCACACCATCAACAACCTGACCGTTGCCAGCCAGAACCTGACCTCCGCCGAGAGCCGCATCCGCGATCTCGACATGGCCAAGGAAATGATGAACTTCACCAAGCTCAACATCCTTTCCCAGGCTGGAACCAACATGTTGGCTCAGGCCAACCAGCTGCCGCAGAACGTCCTGTCGCTGCTCCGTTAATTGAACTAGACGACTCGGCCAAAGAGGCGGGAGGGGGCTCCCTCCCGCCTCTTTTTAAAACCCGAAAGGGGGCATAACAAGTGACGGTAGAAAACTTTGTTCCGTCATCTTCTCCCTCATCGAGGTATGTCGTGTCCGATGGAAGTTTAGGGCGTCAGGTAGAGAAAAAAGATGGAGCCGTCTTCGTGCAGAGGTCGGAGGTTTTTT
>NZ_JAKGUE010000032.1:0-2529 GCF_021568795.1 Dethiosulfovibrio faecalis | reverse complement strand
GGGCGGACCATCGTCCAAGGCTAAACACTTCAGGTGACCGATAGCGAATAGTACCGAGAGGGAAAGGTGAAAAGCACCCCTGGCGGGGAGTGAAATAGACCTGAACCCGTGTGCCTACAAGCAATCGGAGCTGGAAGCGCCGCGAGGCGTGGAAAGTGACGGTGTGCCTATTGAAAAATGAGCCTGCGAGATACTGCGTGTAGCAAGGTTAAGGGCCTTAAGGTCTGTAGCCGAAGGGAAACCGAGTCTGAATAGGGCGAAAGTTTCACGTAGTAGACCCGAAGCCCGACGATCTAGCCATGGCCAGGTTGAAGTGAGGGTGAAACCTCATGGAGGACCGAACCAGTATCTGTTGAAAAAGATTTGGATGAGCTGTGGTTAGGAGTGAAAAGCTAATCGAGTTGGGTAATAGCTGGTTCTCCCCGAAATGCATTGAGGTGCAGCCTCAGGTATTTCGTCTCGGGGGTAGAGCACTGGATGGATGCGGGGGACTGGGGTCCTACCAAATTCAACTAAACTCCGAATACCGAGACGTGAAGCCTGGGAGTGAGACTACGGGTGATAAGGTCCGTGGTCGAAAGGGAAACAGCCCAGACCGTCGGCTAAGGTCCCAAAGACATGCTAAGTGTGGCAAGGATGTGGAGATGCCCAAACAGCCAGGAGGTTGGCTTAGAAGCAGCCATCCTTTAAAGAGTGCGTAATAGCTCACTGGTCGAGGATCTCTGCGCCGAAAATGTAGGGGGCTAAGCATGACACCGAAGCCACGGGATGTACATAGTACATCGGTAGGGGAGCGTTGCCATCGGGGCGAAGCCGTATTGTAAAGTGCGGTGGACCGATGGGAAGTGAGAATGCAGGCATGAGTAACGACAAACAAGTGAGAATCTTGTTCACCGGAAGACCAAGGTTTCCTGGGGAAGGTTGATCCGCCCAGGGTTAGGCGGGACCTAAGGCGAGGCTGAAAAGCGTAGTCGATGGACAGCAGGTAGACATTCCTGCCCCGTTCTTGGACGTTATTACCGAAGTGGTGACGCAGGAGGCTAGGTGTAGCCGGCGGATGGAAGAGCCGGTCCAAGGGAGTAGGCAGGGTAGGCAGGCAAATCCACCTACCTGATAATGCTGAGACCTGAAGGGGAGCTTCTACGGAAGCGAAGACATTGACGCCACGCTGCCGAGAAAAGCCACTAGGGAGGAAAAGAACGCCCGTACCCGAAACCGACACAGGTGGTCTGGCTGAGAAGGCTAAGGTGAGTGGAATAACCATCGTTAAGGAACTCTGCAAGTTGACTCCGTAACTTCGGGAGAAGGAGTGCCACTCTGGTGAAGCTAATGCTGGTGGAGCTAAGGGTGGTCGCAGAAACCAGGCCCAAGCGACTGTTTACTAAAAACACAGGACTCTGCTGAAGGCGCAAGCCGACGTATAGGGTCTGACGCCTGCCCGGTGCTGGAAGGTTAAGGGGAGAGGTTAGTCTTCGGGCGAAGCTTTGAACCGAAGCCCCAGTAAACGGCGGCCGTAACTATAACGGTCCTAAGGTAGCGAAATTCCTTGTCGGGTAAGTTCCGACCTGCACGAATGGCGTAACGATTTGGGCGCTGTCTCGACGATGGATCCAGTGAAATTGTGGTACCGGTAAAGACACCGGTTACCCGTGGTGGGACGGAAAGACCCCGTGGAGCTTTACTGTAGCCTGGCATTGGGACTCGACACATCATGTACAGGATAGGTGGGAGCCGGTGAAGTCAGCACGTCAGTGTTGGTGGAGGCGTTGTTGGGATACCACCCTTGTTGTGTTAAGTTTCTAACCGCTTCTTCTGAATCGGAGAGCGGGACATTGTCAGGTGGGCAGTTTGACTGGGGCGGTCGCCTCCTAAAGAGTAACGGAGGCGCGCAAAGGTCATCTCAGGGCGAATGGAAAACGCCCGAAGAGCGTAAGGGTATAAGATGGCTTGACTGTGAGACAGACATGTCGAACAGAGACGAAAGTCGGTCCTAGTGATCCGGCGGTACCGAATGGAAGGGCCGTCGCTCATCGGATAAAAGCTACCCCGGGGATAACAGGCTGATCTCCCCCGAGAGTTCCCATCGACGGGGAGGTTTGGCACCTCGATGTCGGCTCGTCGCATCCTGGGGCTGAAGCAGGTCCCAAGGGTTGGTCTGTTCGCCCATTAAAGCGGTACGTGAGCTGGGTTTAGAACGTCGTGAGACAGTTCGGTCCCTATCCACCATGGGCGCAAGGTATTTGAGGAGAGCTGCTCCTAGTACGAGAGGACCGGAGTGGACGCACCGCTGGTGTACCAGTTGTGTCGCCAGATGCATAAGCTGGGTAGCTATGTGCGGAACGGATAACCGCTGAAGGCATCTAAGCGGGAAGCCGCCTCCAAGATGAGATACCTCACTGCGTAAGCAGGTAAGGCGTCCCGTAGACGACGGGGCAGATAGGCCGGAGGTGGAAGCGCGGCAACGCGTGGAGCTGACCGGTACTAATACGCCGAGGCCTTAACCTCTTTTTGTTTTCTTTGTTCCTTGTC
>NZ_JAKGUE010000031.1 GCF_021568795.1 Dethiosulfovibrio faecalis | reverse complement strand
GGACACCGCAGGAGATCTACTTCGGAAAGGAAGACCTATAGCAGTCTGACCTAAACTAATCTAGGCTAAAAAATGGTCTTGACAATGGGGTCCACCATAACTTATCGCTCAATATGAGGAGGCATAAAGTATGAAAATATCACAGGTGAAAATATCAAATTTTCGAGGATATAATAAGGAAGTATGCACTGATTTTAATGATCTAACTGTGTTTGTTGGGAAGAACGATGTCGGTAAATCCACTATACTGGAAGCTCTCGACTTGTTCTTTAACGAAGGCAAAGGAATTATTAAGCTTGACAAGGAAGACGTCAACAAACAAGAGCTTGCAGAGGGAAATAAGGATATCCGTATTGCTGTTGTTTTTGAAGATTTGCCGGATAACCTGGTCATTGACAGCACAAACGGAACTACACTCCAAGGTGAATATCTGTTAAACAGCGATGGTAATCTGGAGATAGTCAAGGTTTATCCTAATGGGGGGAAAGAAAAAGTCTTTGTGAAAGCAAATCATCCTTCGAACCCTGCTTGTGCAGAGCTGCTTCTAAAAAAACAGAAGGACTTGCAGACAATCATCAAAAGAGAGGAAATCCATTGCGAGGATCAAAAGAAAAACGCTGTTATGCGTAAAGCCATATGGATGCACTATGTAGACGAACTTCAGCTTCAGAAAAGTGAGATAGATGTAGCTAAAGAAGACGCTAAAAAAATTTGGGATCAGTTAAAAAATTATATGCCTCTATATTCTCTATTCCAGTCTGATCGAAGAAATAGTGATGGAGACAGTGAAATACAAGATCCTATGAAAATGGCGGTACAGGAGATATTGAAAGAATCAAGTATACAGGACTCACTCAAGGAAGTTGCGACAGAAGTGACTTCCAAGCTCAGAGAGGTTGCGGACAGAACGCTGGAGAAATTACAAGAGATGAACCCGGAAATTGCAAAAACTCTAAATCCAGTCATACCTTCTTCGGAAAATTTGAAATGGGCAAATATTTTTAGTGGGGTTTCCATTTCCAGCGATGAGGATATTCCGATTAATAAACGAGGAAGTGGTGTAAAGAGGCTTGTCTTGCTTAATTTTTTCAGAGCTGAGGCTGAGCGAAGAAGATCCGAAAAGAATGTTCCAGATATTATTTACGCAATTGAAGAGCCCGAAACTTCTCAACATCCTGAGCATCAGAAAAAACTTATCGATGCTTTTATTGAGTTATCAAAAGCGGACCACTCCCAAATTATTTTGACGACCCATAGTCCGGCGATTGTTAAAATGTTGGATTTCGAGCATTTAAAATTAATAAAAGGGACTGAGCGTAAAGATATTGTAAGCGTTGAAAAAAACAATTTACCTTACCCATCGCTTAATGAAGTTAATTTTCTTGCTTTTGACGAATCTGACGATGGTTACCATAATGAATTATATAGCTATATAGAAAGCGAAAACTGGCTCATCGAATTCAAAAGCGGCAAACCAACTCGGAAATATCTAAAGGAGCAAAAGGGCAAAATCAAAGAGCAAAATTTAACCTTAAGCGAGTATGTTCGACATCAGATTCATCACCCAGAAAATACTCAAAATGCGAGATTTACTGTCTCTGAATTGCATGATTCAATAGGTCAAATGCGAGCCTTTATTGTGGAAAAAACTGTATAGTGTGTCCTCTAGCGCTAAGCTATGCCTTCCGTGGCTAAAAATAGGAGACGCCAAAGATGATAGATTTTACGAACCTCGACGCCCTCAAACAAAAACTTGATTCCTATCGTCCACTGTCGCCGGAAATCGTCTTCAATTTACACGAGGATCTAGTCCTTCGGTGGACCTACCATTCCAATGCCATAGAGGGAAATACCCTCACTCTGAAGGAGACCAAAGTGGCCTTGGAGGGGATAACGGTCGGCGGAAAAACCATTCGGGAGCACTTTGAAGCGATCAACCACAGAGAAGCCATCTTTTTTGTGGAGGATCTGGTAAAAAAGCGGGAACCGTTGTCGGAATGGCAAATCAAGTCGATTCACCAACTGATACTGAAAAATATCGACGATAAAAATGCCGGCGTCTACAGAAAGACGAACGTTATTATCTCCGGTGCCGACCATGTACCCCCCGATGCCCTTTGTGTGGAAAGTGAGATGCAGGGCTTTATCCGGTGGTATCGAGCCAAGGGCCCATCTCTTCACCCAGTGGAGCGGTCCGCCCGTGTGCATGCCGATTTCGTGAAAATCCACCCTTTCGTGGACGGCAATGGCAGAACGTCAAGGCTGCTCATGAACCTGGAGTTGATGAAGAGTGGTTTCCCTCCGGTTGTCCTGCCTGTGGAAAGGCGGTTGGAGTACTACGAGGCCTTGGATCTGGCCCATACAAAAAATAATTACGAGCCTTTTTTGAGGCTTGTCTCGACTATCGTGGAGTCGGGGTTTAAACCATACTGGCACGTATTGAGAGTGACCTTATGAATAGCTTTTTGACAAACGAAAAACACCTTTCTCAAATTCCCGCCTTGCGGCTTCTGATCGCCATGGGATTTGAGTTTTTGACGCCGACAGAGGCCCTTCGTGAAAGGCAGGATAGAACATCCAATGTCATTCTGGAAAACATTCTGCGTAGCCAGCTTAAAGAGATAAACCGCATTCGCTATAAAGGGAATGAATACCTCTTCAGCGAGGAGAATGTTCAATCGGCGATCCAGAAGCTGAAAAACGTCAAATATGACGGATTGCTGAAGACTAACGAAGCCATTTACGACCTGATCACCTTGGGTACGGCTCTGGAACAGACCATCGAGGGTGACTCAAAGAGCTTCAACCTTAACTATATAGACTGGCGAAACGCCAGACGCAACAGGTTTCACGTTACGGTGGAGTACAGTGTCGAGCGTTCAAGGTCAACCGAAACCGCTAGGCCGGATATAGTCCTCTTTGTCAACGGAATACCTTTTTGCGTGATTGAGTGTAAGTCTCCTCAGGTGGATGTGGAGCAGGCTGTCTCCCAGTCTATCAGAAATCAGAACGATGATTATATCCCAAAACTCTTTATCTACAGTCAAATGGTGTTGGCTCTGAATAAGAACAGCGCCATGTACGCCACGATAGGAACCGCTGCGAAATTCTGGGGTGTGTGGAAAGAGCCCCAGATGAACGATGGAGAGCGTGAGTTTGAAAAACTTGCGGTCTTTGTGAATAAATCCCTTGCGGAGGATGTCGCGGCTAGGATTGGCTCTGTCTTTGGCGTTAGGTCGGAATCGTTTAAGGATAACAGGCTGGTAACCGAGCAGGATAGGTCTTTGTTCTCCCTTTGTCGTCCGGAAAGGCTCTTAGAATTGGCTTGGAAGTTTACGGTCTTCGACGGTGGTCTCAAAAAAATCGCAAGATATCAGCAGTATCTTGTCATCAAATCAACTCTGAATCGGGTAAAACACTTTGACAGCTCCGGTTCTCGAAAGGGCGGTGTGATCTGGCACACCCAGGGATCGGGGAAATCTTTGACCATGGTTATGCTGGCCCGAAATCTGGCCTTAGATCCAGAAATTTTGAATCCCCGAATTGTCCTTGTCACGGACCGTGATGATCTGGATAAGCAGTTGGGCAATACTTTTGCGGCCTGTGGTCTCGAAGCAAATCGGGCGACGTCGGGCAGGAATCTGTTGGAACTTGTCTCCGAAAAGAGGTCTGCAATTATCACAACCCTCATCCATAAATTCGACAAAGCCTATGGACTGAAGAAGTTTCAGGATAATTCGAGCGATATTTTCATCCTTGTGGACGAGAGCCACCGTACTCAATTTGGTTCTTTTTCCGCCCGAATGAGACAGATGTTTCCCAACGCCTGTTATTTAGGGTTCACAGGAACCCCTCTTTTGAAGAAGGAGAAGAATAGCTTTACTAAATTTGGTGAACTGGTGGAGCCCCATTATTCAATTACACAGGCCGTCGAGGATGGCGCAGTTGTCCCCCTTCTTTATGAAGGTCGCCATGTGGAGATGACACAGAATAAAGAGGCTGTGGACCTGTGGTTTGAGAGGCATACTAAGGGTTTGACCAAGGAGCAGCAAGCGGATCTTAAGCGGAAATACTCACGAGCAGAGATGTTGAACAAGGCGGATCAGGTCATATACATGAGGGCCTTTGATATCAGCGAACACTTTCGTTCCAACTGGCAGGGAACGGGATTCAAAGCCCAGTTGGTAGCTCCGAATAAGGCCTCTGCCCTTAAGTACAACTCGTATCTGAATGAGATCGGAATAGTTAGCTCCGATGTCGTTATTTCGCCGCCGGATATGCGTGACGGCTACGAAGAGACCGATGATGAGCCAACGGACGACATCGTAAGATTCTGGCAAAAGATGATGAAGCGTTATGGAAGTGAAGAAGAATACTCTAAGCAGCTTATAAACCAGTTTAAGCACGGCGATGATCCCGAAATCCTTATCGTCGTCGATAAGCTTCTGACCGGCTTTGATGCTCCACGAAACGCCGTTCTCTATCTGTGCAGGGTACTAAAAGAGCATACGCTGCTTCAGGCAATTTCAAGGGTCAACCGTATCCATGAGGGCAAGGAGTTCGGTTTTATCGTCGATTATGCGAGCGTCCTCGGTGAACTGGATAAAGCGCTTACGATGTACAGCGCTTTCGAGGGTTTCGATGAATCCGATCTTCTTGGTACCCTGTCATCCATCAACGGCGAAATAAAAAGACTACCGGGGCTGTATTCCGATCTTTGGGATATATTCAAAACCGTTAAGCATTCTTGCGACGAAGAGGCTTACGAGGTGTTGCTTGCCGATGACGAGCTCCGAGAGGAGTTTTACAGTCGTCTTTCGGAGTTTGGCAAAACCCTCGGTATTGCCCTATCTTCCGAAAAGTTCCTCTCAGAAACCGATGAGAAAACCTTGTCCCGGTACAAGGGAGACCTTCGGAAGTTTCAGTCGCTCAAAGCGTCTGTCAAACTCCGTTATGCGGAGGCCATCGACTATAGGGATTACGAGCCAAAGATCAAAAAACTGCTGGATACCCACATTCAAGCCAACGAGGTTGTCCAGTTGAATGAACCTGTCAATATCTTTGACGATAAAATGTTTGATCAGGTCAAGGAGGATCGGGGCGTCAATCAAGGCAAGAAAACCACTGCTTCAAAGGCTGATGCGATTGCACACGCCACGAAGAAAGTTATCACCGAAAAGATGGACGAAGATCCAGCATTTTATGAGAAATTCTCAAAGCTGATCCAACAGGCGATTGAAGATTTTAGGGCTAAGAGGATCTCCGATCTGGATTATCTTAACAACGTTGTGGATATACGTAACAAGATCGTCGGCAAAGTTCATGACGATGTTCCAGACAGGCTTCTGGGCAATGAGGATGCCATGGCTTATTTTGGTGTGATTAAGCCCTTTCTTGAAGAACACGGGTTAGAGGAGAATAGCCTCGAATCCAATTCCGCTGATACGGCGATCGCTATTCAGGGTATTTTAGAAAAACACGGTAAGGTTAACTTTTGGGATGACGAAGACGCTCAGAAACAGGCTGTCAACGATATCGACGATTACTTATACGATGAACTTAAGACAAGAAGAGGGGTCGAGTTGTCGCTTGATCAGATGGACGATATTATCGAGAAGGTGTTGCAGGTGGCAAAACACAGGTGCTCTCGATGATGGAGGGTTTATCTAATAGCGATAAACGTTCGGTTGTTTACGGTCAGAAAAACATAAATTTTAGGTTGCTGTATTGTGATAGAAAAACGATGGAAATTGCCGTTCACCCTGATAGCACCGTCGTAGTTAAGGTGCCTATCCAGTCTGATATTACGTTGATAGAGAAGAAAATAATAAATCGGGCTAGTTGGATCTTAAGACAGATGAGTTATTTTAAGCAGTTTAACCCCAGGACGCCAGAGCGATGTTATGTGAACGGCGAAACCCATCTTTACCTTGGTAAGCAATATCGCTTAAAGCTGAGCACAGGGGTGGGGAGTTCTGTTAAATTGTCTCGTGGTTTTTTTAATGTCACTTGTATCGGTGAACCTACCCCGAGTGTCGTCAAAAGACTTTTGAATCAATGGTACTCGGAAAAAGCGCAGATCCAGTTTGTTGAGAGCTTGGATCGATGTTGGGCTAACTTCAGGGGGTTAGCGGTTGAAAAACCCAAGCTTTCTATTAGGAAAATGAAAAAAAGATGGGGCAGTCTTTCTGTTAAGGGAACGATGACTCTTAATTCGGATTTGATAAGGGCTCCTAAGGAATGCATCGACTATGTAGTTATGCACGAGCTCTGTCACCTAAAATATCATGATCATAGCCCGGAGTTTTATAGTCTTCTCGATTCTCTCGTTCCAGGATGGGAGAAAATAAAACACAGGCTTGAACTTACTACGGTGTGATTGCGAAACGTACAGGCCCCGCGGTTCTGAGACTGTC
>NZ_JAKGUE010000030.1 GCF_021568795.1 Dethiosulfovibrio faecalis | reverse complement strand
CGTAGCCAATACGCAGTCGCTGCCGTATTCCTTCCTTAGGCGGCGGATGAGCTCCGTCCCTATCTGTCCCAGTCCTCCGGTTACCACTATTCGTTTCATCTATGTCGGCCTCCTTTTTTGATCATGAAAAGGAGGGGAGAGATAATCTCTCCCCTCGGGGGTGGTGTGTTTCGGGCTTTTATGTTCCCGTCAGTCTCCGGCGCCTACCGGTTGTCCGGAAGCGTCCGGAATTCTTGCGTTCTTGCCTGTCAATTTGTTGACCAATATTGCGATAGCTCCGTCTCCCGTAACGTTGCAGGCGGTTCCGAAACTGTCCTGGGCCAGGTAGAGGGCTATCATGAGGGAGAGCATGGTCGGGCTGAAGTGGAGCATAGATTCCAACACTCCCAGGGCCGCCATGACGGCGCCGCCAGGAACTCCCGGTGCCGCTACCATGCAGATTCCCAACATCATCACGAAGGGCAGCATGGCTGCGAAGGATACGTCCATTCCGTGAAGCATCATGACCGCTATGGCACAGCTGGTCAGGGTTATGGTGCTTCCCGACAGGTGTATGGTGGCGCAGAGGGGAACGACGAAGTCCGCCACGTCCTCGTCGACTCCGTTTTCCTTGGTCTGCTGAAGTGTGACAGGGATAGTGGCGGCGGAGGACTGGGTCCCTATGGCGGTGAAGTAGGCCGGTATCATGTTCTTTATCGCCTTGAAGGGGTTCTTTCCGGCGGCGGAACAGGCTATCAGGTACTGGACGATCAACATGGTGAAATGCAGGGCTATTATGACGGCGTATACCTTTATGAATACCGACATAATGGTCTGGACCTCGCCTCCGTAGGTCATGTTTGCGAAGATGCCGCAGATGTGAAGCGGAAGGAGGGGAATTATCACCACGGAGATGAGTTTCTCTATTATGCTTTGGAATTCGTGCATGACCTCGTTAAGCTTGCCTCCGTCTATGGCGGCCATCCCTATGCCGAGGGTGAAGGCTATCAGCAAGGCGGTCATGACCCCCATTATCGCAGGCATCTCCACTATGAAGAACGGCGCCAGCAGGGCCTCTTCGGGGTTTCCGTGAGCGGCCGATTCGGAGACCATGGCGCCTACGCTAAGGATGTGGGGGAATACGGCGCTGTCTGCGAAGTAAGCCAGGGAACCGGCCAAAACGGTGGAACCATAGGCTATTGCGACCGTTAGTCCCAGTATCTTACCGGCGTTCTTGCCCAGGTCGCCTATTCCGGGAGCCACGAACCCTATTATTATCAGAGGTATGCTGAAGCCCAGAAAATTGCCGAATAGACCGTTGAAGGTCGCGAGGAGCCTTACCACCTGTTCGGGGGTAAACTTACCTATGAGGATACCGGCGATGATGGCGATTATCAGCTTTGGAAGAAGCCCTATCTTTCCTTTTCTCTCCATTGATCGTCCCTCCATGTGAATATGATGTGTTTAGCTACACTTTTGTAAGCATATGTCGTTTCACAGGGCGGTACAATCGGTCTTGGGCTGATAGGGAGTTCTCCTTTTGCTGATTTATACTAGGGTTTTGTGTCTTATAGTCATCGATTGACCGATATCATTCCATTTCGTATGGCGTATTTGACCAGATCGGCCAGGTTTTCCAGTTTCAATTTGTCCATTATGTGTTGCCTGTGGGTCCCGACGGTCTTTATGCTGAGATGCAGTCTTTCCGCCACCTCTCTGTTCGTGTTCCCCTCCGCAAGGAGTATCAATATCTCTTTTTCCCTCGGTGTAAGAGGTTCTCTCTCGTCCGGGTCGTGCAGAGACGACACGTACAGTTTCGCGACTATATGGGATATGCTGGGTCCCAGGTAGATATCCCCGTCCATTGCCTTCCTCACCGCCTCGACCAGTTCGGTGGAAGCGCAGTCCTTCAGAAGAAATCCCAGGGCTCCTACCTTGAGCATCTCAGAGACGAAGCTTCTGTCGGCGTACATGGAAAGGGCCACCACCCTCGACGAGCCGTCCTCGACTATCCGTTTGGTCGCCTCTATCCCGTCCATCTGGGGCATCATGACGTCCATGACTGTTACGTCCGGTTTGATCTCGCAAGCCATGGACACTGCCTCCTCGCCGTTTCCGGCCTCTGCCACTACCTCCATGTCTTCCTGGCGGTTCAGCAGGGCCTTTACTCCCTCCCGAAGTATCTTGTGGTCGTCTGCCAGGAGTATCTTTATCGTCATTCGTCGTTCCTCCTTCCGGCCGGGACCATCAGTCTCACCGAGGTACCCTCCCCCGGGGTCGACCTTATGACCAGCCGTCCTCCCAGGGAGATAATCCTCTCTCTGAGGCTGAAAAGGCCGAAGGATCTTCTATTACCCTCCAGTTTCTCGAGGGTCTTGGGGTCGAAGCCCGATCCATCGTCGGTGGTCGATACGTAAAGTCGATCTCCGTAGGTCTTGATCCTGATCGTCATCTTAGATGCCTTCGCGTGTTTTACCGTGTTCATCGCCAGTTCCCTGACCGCTCTGAACAGAAAGGCCTTCATGTCGTCGTCCATCGAGGGCATAGGCCCGTCCGAGATGGACTCAATGGAGATGCCGTAGTTATCCTCGAATCTCTCCGACAGATATTCCAACGCGGCGGTGAAGCCGAAACGGTATAGCATGGGGGTTCCCAGCTCGAACGTGAGGGTCCTGGTGGAGTCTATCGTCTCGTCCAGCATGGACGTAACCGCCGATATGTCCTCGTCGGCCTGGCCGGAAAGGGACTGGCGGAGCATTTCGAGTTTTATCTTGGACAAGACCAGGGTCTGGCCTATGGAGTCGTGGACCTCCGTGGCTATCTGACGTCTTTCCCTTTCCTCCGCTTCGGTGAGGGCCGTGGCGAGAGATCTCAGTCTCTCTCTGTGTTTCGCCTCGTGTCTTCTGGCCTGTTCCAGCTGTCTGTTTTTCTCGGTCAGCTTTCGGTTGGCCCCTTCCATGACCATCCTTAGGCGTCTCTCCGTCCTCTTTTCCTGTCTGTTTCTGACGTATTTAAGCGCCAGATAGAGTACGATTCCTAACAATGAAATATAGAGAAGATAGGCCATGGGGGTTTTCCATATAGGGGGAATTACCACTATCTCGAGGTTTGCCTCTTCTTCGTTCCAGACCCCGTTGTTGTTGGCCCCCTTTACGGAGAAGACGTATCGTCCCGGAGGTAGGTAGGTGTAGCTGGCCTCGTGTCCGTTTCCCGAGTGTATCCAGTTTTCGTCGAACCCCTTCAGACGGTACATGTATTCGTTGGCCTTCGGTGCGGTGTAATCCAGCGCGGCGAACTTGATGGTGATGTAGTTCTGTCTGTCCGTGAGGACTACCTTGTCGTACCCCTGTCGATTTTTCCTCATAGGGGCCGGCTCTCCGAACACCGAAACTTCGTTTATCACGATCGGAGGTATGTGTTCGTTTTCGCTTATGTTGTCCGGATAGAAGCTGTTACACCCCTTGGTCCCTCCGAAGTAGATTTTCCCGAAGCGGTCCGTTATGGCCACCCCTCGGTTGAACTCCTTCCCCTGTAATCCGTCTCCCATGGAGTAGTTGGTGATGTCTCCAGTCTCGGGGTCCATGCGGCTCAAGCCGTTGTCGGTGCTGAGCCAGAGATTGCCGTATCTGTCCTGAAGGATCGCCTTTATCACGTCGCTGAGCAGACCGTCCTCGGACGTATATACGTCGACTTGTGATCCTTCGATCCTCTGAAGGCCTAGATCCGTTCCTATCCAGAGCCCTTTTTCGTCCGGCATCAGACATAGTATCCTGTCGCTCATGACCCAGTCGTCCGACCAAGGAGTCATGTGGCGACAGATTTGATCCTCCATGGATAGGGAGAATAGACCGTCGTCGTCGGTGCCTACCCACAGTATTCCGTCTCTAAAGGCCATGGAGGTTATCTCCGCTTCGGCAAGGCTCTCCCATCTGTCTTCCGGTAGGGCCATCGCTCCGTCCAATCGGAATGGTCCTCTTTCCGTCCCGATCCAGAGGGTTCCGTCGTCGCTCTGGGTCATGGCTCGAACCGGTGGAGATCCCTTTATGCCTATGAAGGGGATCGTCTCGAAGACGTTGCCGTCGAAGCTGTCCAGTCCCGAGTCTGTTCCTACCAGAAGTCTATCGTCGTCACATCTGAATATGGATAACACCCTGTCGCTGTCGGGACTCATGGGGTCTCGCGGGTTGTGCCTTATGGTTCCCGAAGTGCCCTTTCTCTCGTCGATAACCCTGAGTCCGTCGCCGTAGGTGCCGGCCCAGAGGGTGCCGTCTTTGTCCTTCCACAGTGCTCTGACGTCCTGTCCTACAAGGCCCTTGACGTTGTAGGACTTGCTGTCGTACCTCTGGAAGGGCTTCTTCAGGTGAACCTTTTCCACTCCGTCGGAGAAGGTCCCCATCCAGATGATGCCTGTAAGGTCTCCGAAGTATATCGACGATCCCGTGTCTCCGAAAATAGAGAGGACTATGTTTCCTCTTAGACCGTGGGGAGATGTGTCGTCCCTGCGGTAGACCGAGGTGCTTCCGGAGTTTGGATCGAGGCGGATAACGCCGTTCCCGTCGGTCCCTATCCAGAGCTCTCCCGCTATGTCCTCGTATATGGACGTTATCGATCTGGAGATCCCGGTTTTATCCGTGGGTAGAGATACCGGGGCGAATTTTTCCGACTGCCTGTCCAGACCGTAGAGCTTTCCGGATCTCGTCCCCACCCAGAGCCGATAACGGTGATCCTCCTCTATGGCCGTTATTGCCCCGTCCGAATCGTGGCTTGTTCCACTGATCCCGTAGCGGGAGTAGCCGTCGTCGTCCTTTCTGTACAGGGCCCTGTCGGTCCCTATCCAGATTCCTCCGGAACGATCGGATTTTAAGACGTTGACCCCTTCTTCGGGCGCTTCGGGCAGACCTCTCTGATGTTCGAATTTATCTTCCATGCCGATGGCCTTCTCCAGACCTTCCGTCGTCCCTACCCATAGGGTTCCCGAACGATCCACGCAGAGGGCCGTTATCTCGTGATCTCTCAGGCTGTTCTCGTCGGCGGGGTCGTTTCTGTAGTGTTCTATCGCTCCAGTAGCCATGTTCAGTCGATCCAGCCCTCCGGACGTGCCTACCCATAGGTAGCCCTTACTGTCCTCCGCCAGAGAGGTCACGACGTTGTCCGATAGGCCGTCGTCTCGCCCCCATCTTTTACGGTAGGTTTTAAACTCGTATCCGTCGTATCGGTTAAGACCTCCGTCCGTCCCGAACCACATGTAGCCGGTCTTATCCATAAGAATAGTCCTGACAGTGGTCTGGGAGAGCCCTTCCTCCAAAGATAGGTTTTCGAATATGATCTCCTCCTGGGCGGAGGCCATCCCGGCCAGGAGGATCAAGATCGATATCGTTGCGACGCATCTCATAGCAGAGGACTGAAAAGCCTGGTCGCGCTTTCCAGCGTCCTCACCCCCAGCGACCTGTCCTTCCAGCTGGACGACGTTAGCCTTATCGACTTTGCCAGAAAACGTTCCTGTGCCTCCACCATGGCGGTCGCCTCCTCCTTGCCGTAGAAGATCAGGTTTATCTCGAAGTTCAAGGCGAAGGACCTTATGTCGAAGTTGCTGGAGCCGAAGAAAGCAAGCTCTCCGTCTACCGTCATGGTCTTGGCGTGGAGCAGTCCGTCGGAAAACTGGTAGATCTCTATTCCCATATCCATAAGCTCCTGGTAGTAGGACCTGGCTGCGTGTCCCACCAGAAACTGGTCGCTTCGGGATGGCACTACCAGTTGAACCCTGACGCCTCTGAGGGCCGCAACCTCCATGGCCTGGAGAAGGCTCTCGTCTGGAATGAGGTAGGGCGTGGTTATGATCACCCTCCTGGTAGCGTCGTGCATGGCGCTGACTATCAGCCTCTGATAGTTCTCCGTTCTGTAGTTCGGACCGCTGGGAACGGTCTGTACAGAGATGTCTCCCCATTGGTCCACCGGGGCGGTGAGTTGTTTGAGGTCCGGTTCCTCTCCGGTCTCGACGAACCAGTCTTCAAGAAACACCGCCTGGAGCTGTCTTACCACCGGTCCTCTGAGCCTGATGGACATATCGCGCCACACGAGGTCTCTGTGTCCGTATCTGGGATCTATCATGTTGTGGGATCCTGTGTAGGCCACGGATCCGTCGACTATGGCTATCTTTCTGTGGTTTCTGAGGTCGAACCGGGCAGCGTGTCTCCTGAAAAGGCTCGCGGGAAGAGCCTCCGCTACAGAGACTCCCTGGGCCCTTAGCCACTCGACCCTACCTCCCTTTGTCAGAGAGCCCGATCCGACGCTGTCTATCATAAGACGACACTGAACCCCTCTTCTCGAGGCTCTGGTCAGGGCTTCTATTACCGGGCCCCCTATATTGTCGTCGGAGAATATATAGTAGAGCAGGTCCACCGTTTTCTTGGATTTGTCTATGTCTCTCACCAGTAGCGAGGAGAGATCGGACGCCTTGGATATAAGCTTCCCGTCGTTTCCCCCGACGATCGCCATATGTCCCAAGGTCTCGGCCAGAGAGGATATCCTGTGTAGAGATCTCGGAAGCTCCGGTGACAGAGCGCACAGAGTTTGATGGCACCTTATCCTCACGTTCGACAGCTCTCTGAGGAGTCGCTGATGTCTTTTCAGTCTTCTCTGAGGCAGAAGGTTGGACCCCATGGCCAAATACAGCAGCAGGCATGGCCAGGGCCAGAAGAAGATGACCACAAGCCAGGCCATGGCTGCTCCCGGGGTGTGTCTCATGGGAACCACGGCCAGCATGGTAACCCTTATCAGCCAGGAGGAGACGTTATGTATCCCCAATATCAACAGCCAGAGATGATGATCGGTCAGTATGGCGCTGAGAGGCATGGCGATGGCTCAACTCCTTTTCAATGGGAAATTTCGAGGTCGCATATAAGTGGAAGGTGGTCGGAAAAGCGCACGTCAGGGATGGAAAAACCCTTGGCGGATATCTCCTCGGAGATAAGCACGAAATCCAGTTCCTTTCGGGGTTTTCTGCATGGATAGGTGGGAAGTCCGAGTTCGTTTACGCTGGTCATACCCGTCTCTCTGAGAGGAGCCAGTTCCTCCGGTCCTGATAGGGTATTATAATCCCCGGCCAATATGAGAGGTTTTTCCCTGCTGGAGCATAGATCTCTCAGCGTCCGGATCTGGTGACGACGGCTTCTGCTGCCCAGGGACAGGTGCACGAGAACCAGGGAGAAGTCGCTATAGACGACCTCTAGGGCGTTCCTCTTCATCCCTCTGCCCAGATCGTGGCAGTCGGTTTTGATCGGGGCCAGTCTGGACACTATCGCGTTTCCCTGGGATCTTAAAACCGGTATTCGAGAGATACCCTCGCCGTATTTAACCGCGAAACGATGGTGCCCTCCCATCGACGAAGCGGCCGTCTCAGCCTGGCAGTTTCCTTCATGGCGGTATGATCCCCCGTCAACCTCTACCAGTCCGATTATATCCGGAGAAAGGTTCATAAGATAATCGGTTATTCGTTTGAACCGTACTGTCGATCTTCGGAAGTTGCCGGAAAAAGGCGCCGGCACGTGGTAGGAGAGTCCCGTCCCGGTGCCGTATCTCACGTTGTAAAGTATCAGTCTCATCTCTATCCTCCCGGATCTTGTTTAGGAAACGATATCATATATCCAACGGTTTCGGGGTATATTGTTTTTTTTCTTGGAGGGGTCCTCCGAAGACTTAAAATAAATTTGGGTTAAATAAAAATATTTTTACAAAATCTTATAAAAGTTGTTGACAAGTGGATGGGATTGAAGTAGACTTTGTTTGTCGCAGAAATGGTAGCGGCAAAAAACATTTTAGGAGGCAACACCTTGACTCAGGGAACAGTGAAATGGTTTAACGGCACAAAGGGCTATGGGTTTATCACCGGTGAGGACGGAAAGGATTACTTCGTCCATTTTAGCGCCATCAACGTCGACGGCTTCAAGACCCTTGATGAGGGTCAGGCTGTGACCTTCACCATCGAGAACGGACAGAAGGGTCCCCAGGCTTCGAACGTTACGCCTGTTTAAACCTTTTCTAATCTAGTCTCAAAAAGCGGCGGTCCCTAGGG
>NZ_JAKGUE010000029.1 GCF_021568795.1 Dethiosulfovibrio faecalis | reverse complement strand
ATAGCCGCCGTCAAGGTCGTCTTGCCGTGGTCGATGTGACCGATGGTCCCTATGTTCAGATGCGGTTTTGTCCTTTCAAATTTCTCTTTTGCCATGGTAGTAAGACCTCCCCATTTACTAAGTGCGCCCCTAGCGGGACGTGCTTTATTTTCCATCCAGCATATGAGATTGTACCATACCTTCGAGATTATCCTATACCGTAACGGCCAAAAAAGCCACGGTCTATAGCTGGCCGCAGCCGGTTACGAACGATCCCAATGCGAAAAGATACGATATAACTGACCATGATGTCAAGGGGGGCAGAAAAAACAAGGGGCCCGGACGAAAAATCCGAGCCCCTGGAACCTCTGGAGCCGACTCCCGGACTCGAACCGGGGACCCCATCCTTACCATGGATGTGCTCTACCTACTGAGCTAAGTCGGCATCAAAAAAATCTAAATGGTGGTAGCGGGTGGATTCGAACCACCGTAGGCGAAAGCCGGCAGATTTACAGTCTGCTGCCTTTGACCACTCGGCCACACTACCACGTAATTGGTATCTGGAGCCGGCAACCAGACTCGAACTGGTGACCTGCTGATTACAAATCAGCTGCTCTACCAACTGAGCTACGCCGGCCTGCGACAAGAACGTATTATACAGGGAAATGAGATTATGTCAACTCTTCTCTTCTTCCTCGGTCTCGTCTTTCTGAGTCTCTTCGGTTTTCAGAACAAATTTTTCCGAAGCTCCCATGGCGTACTCCAGGTCGGATCTCGCCGTGTATGTATCGTAGACCGCATCCACCAGCTGAGTCCTAGCGTTTGACAGAGCCACCCTGGCGTCAAGCACGTCGATATTGGTCCCCACGTTGGCGGTATAGCGTTTGAGGGCCATCCTGTAGTCCTCCTCCGCACTGGCCACCTGATCCTGAGCGACCTCTATCCTCTGAAGTGCCGACTCGATATTGAGCTTGCCCGAGGATATCTCCAGCACTATCTGCTTCTTGAGATCCTCTATGGAATAGAGAAGCTCCTGCGCCGAAGCCTTGGCCTGACGTTCCTGAGCAACGCTGGCTCCGCCGTCGTAAAACGCCCATGTGGCGGAAAGGGTCACCTTCCAATCGTCGTTTCCACCGGGAAAAAAGCTATCGTCCACGTTCTGAAGCTGGCCTTGAAGGGCTACCTGAGGCCCTCTGGAACCGGCCGCCGCCCTCGCCAGAGAAAGGGCCGATCTGCGGGAATATTCTAAGGAGGCCAACTCGGGCCTATGAACCATGGCGGAGGCGACGGGATCCTCCGGAACGGATCGATCCGAAACGGATGTCTCGGGCTCGGGAAGGAGGAACTCATCTCTCAAGGTGGTTCCCACCGCTCTCTCCAGAGCTCTCCACCCCACGTCC
Source organism: Dethiosulfovibrio faecalis (assembly GCF_021568795.1). Taxonomy (NCBI): domain Bacteria; kingdom Thermotogati; phylum Synergistota; class Synergistia; order Synergistales; family Dethiosulfovibrionaceae; genus Dethiosulfovibrio; species Dethiosulfovibrio faecalis. Next base: position 14,705 of record NZ_JAKGUE010000029.1, on the reverse strand, counting down.
ACGGCGTTCTCCGCCTTTATGACGTTGAGTTTTCCGTCTGAAACGTCCACCTGAACCCTGAGTACCTGATCCTTGGCGACCACACCGTATTTATAGAAAGACTCGACCTGAGAGAGATGCTCCCTTGCCAACTCCAAAGACTCCTGAGCAACGGTCAGCTTGGCTCTGTACCTCTGAAGATCGTAGTAGGCTTTTTTGACGCCGTTCTCCACAGACTGGCCAGTACGAACAGACTGGGCCTCGACACCGGAGAAAGCCAGCTCCCTGGAACGTACCGTGTTGGACACGGAACCGCTGCTGTAGAGAAGCCAATTCAAGGTGAGAGCGGCCTGATAGGCATTCCGATAACCTGCCATGGCGAAATCACCATTGGGAACCCCTGTCGCCCCGCCTATAACGGGATACGTCGTAGCATCCTTGGAGAACTGGGCTGCCAAAGACGCTCCCAGGTGAGGAAGATTGGCGGCCTCCGCCTCGTTTATGCTCTGTCTAGCCTGTTCCTCCCTGGCGGAGGAAGCCATGATGGTGGGATTGTTGTCGTACGCGAGCTGCAACGCCTGATCCACCGTCAGAAGTTCCTGACCCCAGGCCGGGATCGTCACCGCCGTCAGAGCGACAGCCATCAGTCCTAATAATCTGACTCTGTATTTTAAGGACATACGTTCTATCTCCTTTCGCTCAGGGATCAGGTTTTAAGTACCGCCCGAGCTATCTCAAAATATACTATCAATCCGAATACGTCCACTACCGTGGTTATAAACGGGCCGGACATTATCGCAGGATCCAGCTTCAAGGCTCTGGCTATCAGGGGCAATATGGTACCAGCCAGATTCCCCATCAGCACCACGGCGACTATGGCGAAGGTCAAGGTCAACCCCACGCCCAGTCCTGTCCCCAACATATAGGCTCTGGCGAACCCCAACACCGCAAGAGCCCCCCCCAAAAGCAGTCCGGACAGGGTTTCCCTCACGAGTATTCGACCTATATCCTTCCATTCTATATCCCCTACGGTCATCCCTCTGATCATTAGGGTGGAAGCCTGGGTCCCGGCGTTTCCTCCTGTACCTATGAGAAGCGGGATGAAATAAGTCAGGGCAACCACGCTCTGGATGGTGGGAGAGTAATGCTTTAAAACCGTAGATGTAAGGGCCTCGGTCAATATACATACGACCAACCAAAAAAACCGTTTTCTGGCCATGGTGAAGAGATTGACATCCAGATAGCTATCCTCCACCGGCTGTATACCGGCCATCCTTTCGAAGTCCTCTGTGGCCTCCTCCTCCAGGATATCCAGGACGTCGTCGAAGGTAACTATCCCGACCAGACGATCCTCTTTGTCCGTGACCGGTATGGTGTGAAGGTCATACCGGGACATAATCCTGGCAACTTCCTCCTGATCAGAGGTCGTCAGGGTGAAAACCGGATCGTCGTCCATTATGGCCTCCACCTTGGTATGAGACTCTGCCATGATGAGGTCCTCCAGCTCGACGACTCCCTGAAGATGCCTGGCCTCGTCTATGACGAAGCATGTGTAGATGGTTTCCTTTTTTCTGGCTATGGAGCGAATCCTCGTAACCGCTTCCTCGGCGGTCATATTGCCCTTTAGATCTATGAACTCCGGCGTCATTATCCTGCCCGCCGAACAGTCCGGATAGTTGAGAAGCTTGTTAGCCAGCTTCCTCTCCTCAGGAGAAAGCTGAAGCAGGAGCTTTTTCACCGTCTTCGCCGGCAGTTCATCCAAAAGCTCCGTTCTGTCGTCGTCGGACATCTCCTCTATGATCTCCGCCACCTCTTTATCCGTGACGTGTTCGATCAGCCTCTGCTGCTCGTCCGACTCCATGAGCTCGAAGACCTCTATGGCCAGATCCTTCGATAGAAGCCTAAAATAAAACACCATTCGAGCGGGAGACAGATCCTCCAGCCCTTCGGCAATATCGGCAGGCTCCATGGACGACAGCTCTTCCTTGGCTTTAAGGAAAGCACGTTCCTCCAGGAACGACTCTATGAGAGGAAAGTCCTCTTCAAAGCGGTTCTTTCCGGTCATTCAATCGCCTCCTCCAAGACGTCTATCAGGACGTCGACCCCAAAGGCGGCGATCCGACATCAGGGACGTCTCTTGTTATGTATGTGAATCCGTTTCGACGATGGTCCTAAAGGGACCGCTCCCTGATCCATGGTCATCCCCTTCCTCGTAACTGCGTTAGATTTTAAAAACGGATCTGGTCTATGATACCCCTCCGTCTTTTCCACGGTCAACATCGCTGCATATTCGATCTCTTCTGTCTTTAGCCTCGTAAAGCAGACCGTCGACCCTGTTTAAAAGTGTCTCTATAGTGTCACCGGCGTAAAAAGAGGAGATCCCCATGCTGACGGTGATGCTTACTCCATCGAAATCGGTTTCAGAGATCGTTTTGCAGAAAGTCCGGGCCTCCTCTATCGCCTCTTCGATATTCATACCGGGCAAAAGGATGATGAATTCATCTCCTCCGTAACGTCCCTCGAATCCGACACCTCTGCGATCTTTAACCAGTTCTCCGATCCTGGAGAGCACTTTATCGCCGAAAAGATGGCCCATGACATCGTTGACTTCCTTGAACTTATCGAGGTCGAAAAGGATGATTCCGAAGGTTCCACCATCCTCGTAACATCTCGCTATCTCTCGAGCCAGAAGATCCATTATCCTACGACGGTTGAAAATCCCGGTAAGCTCGTCCACGTTGGCCTGGACAAATAGGGTCTCGTTGGCTCGTTTAAGCTCTTCTTCCGCCTTTTTCCTAAGTTCCAATTCACGGCCCAATCTCAGAGAGCCCTCCTTGAGATCGTCGATATTTCTCTTGAGACGTCGGACCATTTTGTTGACGCTTTTCTCCAGTCGCCTAAGCTCCACCATGGCGCCGGTATCTATCCTGTGGTCGAGATCTCCCGAAGCTATGATCTCCATGTCCTCCAGTATGACGTTAACCTGACAGGAGAGATACCTGTATAGAGCGAAGACCCCAAAAACTGACACAGAGAAGGCCACTATGACCGACGCAACGCATTCCCTGAGCTTGAGCGCTATGTCCCTGTGAAGGGATTCCATGGACGAAACCATGAGAAGCACCATGTTGAGATTCTTCCCCGAAGCTGAAACCCTGTTGTTGAAATCGACATAGGTGAATCGAAGAAGGAGATCGTCGGAACTCTTTATGTCTATATCGCTTTCGCTCCTGAAAACCGAGGATATCGTATTTCGGATCAACTCCGAGTCCAGCCCCATTTGATCCAGATGCACCTCGACATCCAGTTTCTCCGCCCCCAGGAAGCGGAAAGACCTATTGATGAAAGCCACGAATTTCAGGTAGGGATCCTCCTCGGAAGCCCTCTTCAACACGGCCTCGAACGAAAATGTATCGTCTCCAAGCTCGTAGCTTCTCTCGCCTGCGACGCCTAAATCCAGAAGATACCTGCCGTCGGAAGTGGGGCAATATCCATATTTGAAGACCTGTTCGGGAGAACTCAACTTACGGCTCCATGGATCGACCATAGGTTCCTTCATCTCGAACATGGCTATGATCTGTTTGTAGAAGGGCGGCCAGTTCTTGAAATCCAAACCTACTGAAGCTCCTCCGATCCCCTTGATCATGACTCCATCTCTATCTATAAGCCCCAGACTTATGGAGGAGACGGGACGTCCCAATACGTAGGAAACGGCCTCTCTTACCTCCCTGAGATCCAGTTTTTCCAGATCCATACCTGAGGAGACGTAGTATTCCCCGTATTTACGAAGAGCCATCTTTATGGAACCGTCTACCACCTGATCTTTCAGGAACAGACCGCTGCTGACTAGCCTAGCTTGCTCTATCAGGTTTTTTTCCTGAATATCGCATACGAAATCGAATCGCTCTCGTCTATATCTGCTGTATTCAACGAAAGACCTGCCGAAATAAAACACTACCGCAACGAGAGACAAGAACGTCGCGGCCAGGAGGAGACGAAAAAGAAAAGAGCCTTTGCGCCTATCGTATCTCATGCCCTCTCCCCTTCCATAATCGTATGAACCTATACCGATCAAGTTTATCACTACACCGAAGGGAAGCTCAAGATAAAAAAAGGAGCCGATGAAAATCGGCTCCACAGAGATCTGATTCGTAATTTAACGCTTGGAGAACTGGTACTTCGCGCGGGCACCCTTCTGGCCATACTTTTTACGCTCGACCATACGGGAGTCCCTGCAGAGCATACCGGCTTTCTTGAGAATGGGCCTAAGCTCGGGATTCATCTTTATGAGGGCTCTCGCAATACCGAGCCTCACAGCTCCGGCCTGACCGGTCAAACCGCCGCCGTGAGCGTTGACGAAAACGTCCACTTTACCCTCGATACCCGCCGTTTTTAGGGGCTCGAGAGCCTGAGCCATCCAACAGAGTCTGGGGAAGTATTCTTTCACCTCTCTGTCGTTTATCTTGACGGTTCCCTCGCCGGAAGCGATACGAACCCTAGCGATGGCGTTCTTACGCCTACCGGTTCCCCAGGTGAATGAAGTCTGCATATTCAATCTCCCTCCATATCACAAACTAAACTTCCATCTCCGCGGGCTTCTGAGCCGCGTGGGGATGATTGGGTCCGGCATACACCTTGAGCTTGCGGCTCAACTGAAGCTTGTTCCTCGGGACCATGCCCTTGACCACTTTCTCGATCAGGCGCTCCGGATGCTTCGCAAGAATCTCGCCATAGGTGGTCTCCTTGAGACCGCCGGGATAACCGGAATGACGATAGACTTTTTTATCGACCTTACGTCCTGTAAGTTTCACCTTTTCGGCGTTTACGACTATCACGAAATCGCCGGTGTCGACGTGAGGCGTATAGGTGGGCTTGTGCTTGCCCATGAGAACCATGGCTATTTGGGCGGCAAGACGTCCGAGAGGTTTATCGGTGGCGTCTACGACGTACCAGCCACGCTGGAAGGCGCCCTTTTTTGCCATGAAGGTGCGGTGGTCGCTCATTACCAACACTCTCCTTATAGTTGTAGATATCCTGTTTAACTTATCGGATTTTATGTTTCGTCATTCCTCTTCCAAGAGAATCGCTCAGGGTTCTGGGGAACCACGTCGATAACGGGTCGATGGTCTATCTCAGGGGGGCTGTGGCGGCCCTATCGTTACCCGACCTCGAAGGCGTTCTTTCGGAGGGAAAACTTAATCTGTCAAATTGACCTTTTTAGTCTGAGGCTTATAGAACTCTCTTGAGTCTGGGGCTATTCATTATACCAGGAAGTCGGCCTCTTTTGGCGATGGGAACCCCGTCTACCTCTTTGATGTCCATTGTCATGTCCATCGGAGAGGGATTGGAGATATAGCTCCCCACCCCGAAAGAATCCACCCCCGCCTTGGAGAGAACCCTTATCCTGTCCGGATTGAGCCCACCGGAGGCAACTATGGATACGTCGGGAAATCCCGCCTTGTCCAGCCTCCATCTGAGCTCTTTTACGAGCTCAGGAGTGACTCCGCCTCTCTCTCCCGGGGTATCCAGACGGACCCCGGAAAGACGCCCTTCAAGAGCCTTCGCGACCCTCAGAGCTTCCTCTGTCTCGTCCTTAAATGTGTCGACCAATACGAGCCTCGGTTCCTCGGAAGAAAGGGTTCCATCGTACAGTTTCGCCAACTTAACGGTATCTCCCGCTATGAGTATGGCAGCGTGGGGCACGGTTCCGGAGGGCTCCATACCGGCCAGCTTGGCTCCCAGTATGCAGCTGGCTGCCTTACAGCCCCCTACAGTGACCGCAACCTTCTCCATCACAGGAGCAACTGCCGGGTGGACGTGCCTGGCTCCAAAACAGAGCACCGGCTTTCCCTCGGCGGCATCGACGCATTCCCTGGCTGCGGTCGCCCAGGCAGTGGAGCTAGCCAACATCCCTAGATAAACCGTCTCCAACATCCCGAAGGAACCATAGGAACCGTGAACCCTCACGAGGACCTCACGAGAGTCGAAGGCATCCCCCTCTTGAAGTGAGTAGATCTCCAGGTCCTGCCCCTCCAGAAGCCGCAGCATCTCCGAAAGCCCGGCGAAGATACCGGGTTTTCTGGTAAAGATCTCCGCGACAACCGGGGTGTCCAACATTCCTCCAGCCGCAAGGACATCTCTGGTTTTGACGAAGTAGATGTCAGTGGTCTCTCCCTTTAGTATCTCCTCGTGGGTCGCGCTGGCCAATCTATCCCTGTTCACGGAAAGACCGGCTACGTCCCGGAGCCGGGATATGCCCCGATCGCCCATATCCCGTGGACCTAGAGTATAACCAAAGCGACCGAGGTCACCATGAAGAGAGTGGTGACGACCACGGTTATTTTAGTCAATCCGGTGAAACGTTGCCACTGGTTGGATCCCATGTCGGCCTGACTGCCGCCTCCGAAGATCCCGCCGAATCCGCCCTGTTTCCTATGCTGCATCAGAACGACCGCCATAAGCACAAGGCAGAGTAATATGTGGACGATAGCCAATGTGGTTTTCATCCTCTGCACCTCCCGATAGGTTGAAAATCCCAGGTCATAGCCGGGTTATTGTACCATATTTTCGCCCGAAGCAAGCCACTTTAAAAAACTCGCACTCGCTTTGGCTCTATGAGATATGCGAGCCTTTATCGACGGGTCCAGCTCGCCGAAGGTCATATCGTAACCTTCCGGAACGAATATGGGATCGTAGCCGAAACCGTTGGCCCCCCTGGGTTCCTGGGCAACGATGCCGTAACAGTGCCCCTCCACCGACCATAGTTTACCGTCTGGGAAGGCCAAGACTAAAGCGGCAGTGTATCTGGCGCCTCTGTCGGTTTTGCCCTGAAGAGACTCCAAGAGCCAGTTACGACAGCCTTCGTCGTCCGAGGCTACCCTGGCGGAATATATGCCTGGCCTCCCGTCAAGGGCGTTCACCTCTATGCCGCTGTCGTCGGCAAGAGCGGGAAACCCGGTTTCCTCAGCCCACGATCTGGCCTTCAACGAGGCGTTTTCCAGAAAGGAAGACCCCGTCTCCTCGACGTCAAGCGACGAAATGTCCCTTCCGAAAAGCAACTCGACTCCGAGAGGAGCTAGAAGATCTCGAAACTCCTCGAACTTATGTCTGTTGCCGCTGGCTATTACTATCCTACGAAGACGCAATCGCTTCCATCTCCTCTCCGTCCATCTCCAAAGCCCTCTCCTGAAGGGCTATCAGCTCTTCCACCGATTTAGACGCCAAGTCCAGCATACCGTTCATCTCATCCCGAGAAAAAGTATCCTTCTCGCCGGTGCCCTGTATCTCTATAAGACGTCCTAGACCGTCCATGACGACGTTCATGTCGACCTCGGCACGACTATCCTCGTCGTAACACAGATCGGTCAGAAGTTTACCGGAGATCTTCCCTACGCTTACGGCAGCCACGTAGGACCTGAGAGGAATCGAGTTCAGCTTGCCGCTTCTCCACAGATAACGCAGAGCGTCCACCAAGGCCACGAATCCTCCGGTCACGGCAGCGGATCTCGTCCCTCCGTCGGCCTGGAGGACGTCGCAATCTATCCAGATGGTCCTCTCCCCCAGCGACTCCATATCTACGGCGGCCCTCAGGGACCGGCCCACCAGTCTCTGGATCTCACTGCTTCTGCCGTTCAACTTTCCCCTGGAGATATCCCGTGACACTCGAGTGGAGGTCGATCTTGGTAACAGAGAGTATTCCGCCGTGACCCATCCCCTATCGGACCCCCTTAAAAAAGGGGGAACCTTTTCCTCTACCGAAGCGGTACACAGCACCTTTGTCTTTCCGAAAGAGACAAGGCAGGACCCCTCGGCGTAACAGGAGAAACCTCTCTGGAAGGAGACCTCCCTCATATCGTAGCCGGATCTGCCATCCATCCTACTTTCCACAACGCAGTTCTTCGCCATCCTTAAAGCCCCTCGATCACCTTACGAAATCAACCCTTCCGTCTGAGCTCCCACGGCATAGACAATGGGACCTCTCCAGCGGATTTCTCGATTTTACCCTCCACCATGAACTGAACTCTCGTCACAGGCATGAAATTCTCTACCACCGAGCGGACTATGCCGGTCATGAGCAGGTTTCCCTCAGAGACGGACATCTTGGAAAGAGCCACCTTAAACAGATCGTTGAAATCCATGAAAAGAGTCTCCCCATCCCGGAAGACATGAAGCAACCCCACGTCCGAGGCCAACACTTTTTTCTCGACCAGTCCCTCCAAGAGAGCGTTTACGACCTTCGAAAGGTCATCCTCCATTAGTCCGGACACTATCTTGACCTCTCTCTTAACCAATCCGCCCTTGCCGTCCGGTACATATATGGGGAAAGCCACGTGGCGCCCCATGTCTACCAGGGTCTGAACACCATCTCCGGAGGATGAATCCAACAGCTGCTCCGCCTGTTCCTTGGAGGCCACCACATCGGGCTGACCTCCCATTCCCCGACCATCCAGATAGTTCAGGAGCCACCCCGAGGATAGATACCCCATACAGAAGAATATGGAAGCGACGGCCCCCCAGGCTATCAGACGAATTACCCATTTCACGATTCCACCGGAGTTTTCTCGATCCCTATCCAGTCGGCTCCTTCGATTAGAGCGGCGAACTCTATCGTCGTCTCTCATAAAACCGCCCCCTTTTCATTTCAGATATGCCGCTATTCCTTTAGCCAGGGCCTTGGCCAACTTTTCCTGGTAGGAGGGATTGGCCAGAAGCTTGGCTTCCGATTTTTCCGAGATAAACCCCGTTTCTACCAACACGGCAGGCATAGCCGCCCCTCTGAGAACGTAGAAAGGAGCCTGCGCGACCCGTCTCATCGGTAACCCTCCGTTTTTACCCGAGGAGAAAAGAGCCTCGGCGAAGCTGGTGCTCTCCTGAATCTTGTTATTCTGCTGCATATCGCCGAGAATGCTCAGCAAAATATCGGTCTTGTCTCCTCCGTTACCGTTTGATCCATTGGCGATCTCCGCATTTTCTATCTTTGCCAGGGCCATTGCGTCTTTATCGGTAGGCAAAGCCATGATATATATCTCAACACCCTTGGCATGACGGCCCTTGGGCAGAGCGTTCAGATGCACGCTGACAAAGGCGTCGGCATCCCATCGATTAGCAAGGGTGGTCCTGGTGTTGAGCTTCAGATATCTGTCATCATCCCTTGTCAACCTGGCATCCATTCCCAAAGCCCTGACGTGGGAGGCCAGTCTCTTCGCTATCTGAAGGGCAACGATCTTTTCTCTGTAGCCGTTGGCTACTGCGCCTGGATCCTTCCCTCCGTGTCCCGCGTCTATTACCACCAGGGGTTTCCCCTTACGGGCCGGCTTTTTGTGGGAAATCGGAGCCGGTTTCGGACTGGCCGGAACCGGTTTTTCCGGTGCCACCGAGGAGGAGGGGCGCATGAAATCGATCACCAGACGCCTGGGAGACTCCAACTCGAAGGACTTACTGACCCATCCGGAGGCGACGGCGGACAGACGCCATCGTCCTTTGGAACTGACTGTTTTCACCGATACTGAAGGGTCGGGAGAGACAGTCGCTATTCTGCCGTCGGTCTCGAGCTCTACCCCTCCAGGAATTTCTCTATAGCTGAGTTTTCCAGAATACTCCAAGACCATCCTGACCCGATCCTCGTGGTTCCCCCACCTCACGGAGATGTTCCCCACGGAACCACTTCCACCGAACGGACGGGGCTCCGGCTCAACTGGTTTTACCGACACAGGCAGGGGCTCTTCGGACGGAGTGGAACCGCCGTTCCCGACGCCGTTCCATTTAAGCCGCACCTTCTCCCCTGATTTGGTCAGGAGCTTTTCCATAACCAAAAGAGCCGACTCTGAATCCATCCACCATCTTTGGTCGGCCAGAAAAGCCTTTCGACGAAGTGGTATTATCTCGTATCCCAGCCAGACGGCGGCGGCGTTCGGAACCACCTGGATACTGGCCGAGCCCTTTCTGACGAGCAGGCCGTCGTTGAGGGTCTTGGGATAACATTCCAGTTGGCGAGCCATCTCTCCTATGGACACGAACACGTCGGCCCCCTGCTCTCTGACGGGGATATCTCCCACGGGTTTTCCGTTTTCGGAGAGCATCCATCCGGCCCAGGCGTTCCCAGCCAAAAGGAAGACGCAAAGGACCGTGATCAGTATTTTAGGACCCAGCCAACGTGACATCTCTGACCACCAGAGAAGGAGAACCTACGTCTCCGAAAAAGGTAAGGTCCTTCCCTACCGCGGATACCTTCATCAAAAGATCGATAAGATTGCCCGCTACAGTTACCCCCGAGACGGGGCCCTGCAGCCCCCCCGACTCTATGGCCGTGCCCTTCGCTCCGAGGGAGAAATCCCCCGTCACGGAGTTGACCGTATGAAGTCCCATGAGTTCGGAAACGTAGAGTCCCTTCGAGACCATGGAGATCAAGGAGGAGGGAGCAGAAAGATCCGGCTCCAGATACATGTTCGATAAATCCACATCCGGAACGGTAGCCACCCCTCGGAAACCGTTCCCTGTGGAGGAAACTCCCGCTTTCTTGGCGTATTCCAGACTGTAGAGAAAGGACTCCAACCGTCCCTGCCTCAAGAGCGAGGTTTTTCCGCATGGAACACCCTCTCCATCCGCCGCGGACGATCCAATACCCCTTACGAGCCTTCCGTCGTCCACCAGATTGAGGCAGGAGGCTCCCACCTTGGATCCGAGTCGATCTCTCAAGAGAGATCGACTCTTCTGTACCGACGAAGCGAAAAAAATATCCGACATGGCATACAGAAGGGAAGAGGCTGCATCGGGAGACAGCACGAGATCGTACACCCCCGTCGGAAGAGGCTTTCCCCCAAGGGTGCGAATCGATTCAGCGACAGCACGATCGGCTATATGCAGATGATCCAGATCCTCAAGGTGCCTCCTCTCGTCTCCGAAACCGCCCATCTCCATCGAATCTCCGTCCTCCGTCACGAGGGACATACCGGCGGACACGAGGGTTCCCCTATGCCACCTAGAGACACCGAAGGAATTGGCGTAGAAGGATTCGCCGTATCCGTCACTCCATGACGAACTACGGATCGACAGGATCCTTCCATCTACATCGGAAGCCCTGTTATGCATCTCCAGGCACCTCTGAAGACGATCGTCCCTGGCAAGACAGGGAATTTCCTCGTCCCATAGATCCAGATCGGACTCGTCAAAATCAAGCTGTTCCCTGGACATATCCACCGAATCGTTGGGTTCTCCCAGGAAGCAGTTGGATAGAGCCCACGAGACCATCTGGGATATACCGTCGGGATCAAAGGAGTTCACGCTGGCAAGCCCCTGGGCACCTCTCGAATCCACCACCCTGAGGCCGATGCCTCCGGATTGAGAACTCCTGACGTTCTCCACCGTTCCATCCTTGAGAGAGACGGAACGGGAGACCGAATCGCCGTAGACAACGTCCGCCATGGCGGCTCCGCCTTCGAGAGCCCTCTCCACGACGGAAAAAACGATCCTCTCTACTTCCTCCCTCTTCAGGCTCAAGAGTTATTAACCTCCTCCAGAATTGCCTCCACACCACGACGGAGATCCTTTTCGTCCATGTCAAGATGGGTGACCAGCCTTATCCGCCTTGGCTCCATCGCATTGAGAAGGACGCCTTTCTCAAGACATCTTCGGGAAAGTTCTTCGCTATCCGGGCCGGATTCAGGGAGGTGAAAATATATCATGTTAGTCGCTCTGGTCCCCTCAGGCACGAGCTCTACCATAAGACCGGCGGAAGATAGAAGATCCGCCGCTATCGAGGCGTTCTCGTGATCCTTTACGAGGCGATCGACGTTTTTCCTCAAAGCAAAGATCCCTGCGGCGGCCATGAAACCTGCCTGTCGAAGCTCTCCGCCCACCATCTTCCTTGCGAACTTAGCCCTCGAGACAAACTCCTCCGATCCGCAAAGCATAGCGCCCATAGGAGCTCCCAATCCCTTGGAAAGACAGAACTGGACCGAATCGACCGATGAGGTATACTCCTTCACGTTCACGTCCCACGCCGCTGCCGCGTTGAAGATTCTCGCCCCGTCGAGATGGACCGCGAGTCCCATATCACGGCCCATCTCGACGGTCTTCTGGAACTCTATCGGGGAAACCGCAAGACCGCCTCTGTCGTTATGGGTGTTCTCCAGACACAGAAGGGACGGCTGGGCAAAATGGACGTTTCTGATCGGACATGCGTCTTTGACGCTATCCGGAGAGGGAACACCGGCTTCATCGTCCAGCACGTAAGGCAGCACCCCGGTTATGGCCGAAAAACCGCCGCCTTCATATCTGTAAATATGGGCCTTGTCGCCTACCAGGACAGCCTCTCCCCTCCTACAATGGGTCATGGTGGACACGATATTGCCCATTATCCCGGAGGACATGAACAAAGCGGCCTCCTGTCCTACGAGTTCCGCAGCCAAAGTCTCCAATTCGTTGATCGACGGATCGTCGTCGTACCCGGCATCTCCGACCGGCGCCTCGAAGATGGCTTTTCGCATCTCACCGCCGGGACAGGTTACCGTATCGCTTCTAAAATCGACGATTTTCATCTGTGATCCTCCCTCTAGGACATTATCTCTCGGTCCCCTATGATAGCATAGAGAAAGGGGAAGGCGACGGCCCTCCCCTTTTTATACAGCCGAGAACTGATTTAAAGCGAGATTCCGAGGCGTGCCCAAGGAAGAAAATCTTCGGCCACGGGAATGCCCATGGATACGCCTACTCGATTGGATCCGTGGAAATCGGAACCGGCGGTACAGTGCAATTCAAGCTCGGAGGCTAACCTCATGTAGTTGAATATCTGCTCCGAATTATGATGTCTGGAGATGCACTCGAGCCCCCACAGTCCCAGGGCCTTCAGATCCTTCAATATAGACCTCAACTCCACCGGATCCTGAGATGTCTGTATGGGATGGGCCAGACAAGCCACTCCACCGGCTTTTTTTATCAAGGAGATGCACATATCGGGAGAAAGCCTCTTCCGGGAGACGTAACCGGGCATCCCCCTTTTGAGATAGCGCTGGAAACACTCGGAGATGGAAGACGCATAACCCTTTTTTATCATGGCCTTAGCCACGTGGGGCCTCGCGACGACGTTACCGTGGGTCTCGGAAAGGACATCGTCCAAAGTAATCTCCACCCCGACGTCGTGAAGCCTGTCGATGATCTCCAGGTTGCGTCTCTCTCTATGTTCCCTCAGATCCTGCAGTACCTCCATCAGCTCGGGGAAGGCGAGGTCGAAACCGTATCCCAATATATGCATTGTGGTAGGATAATCGGCAGACAGCTCCACACCGGAGAGCGCCTTTACCCCCAGCCTGCGACATTCCCTCATAAAAACGGGAACCCCATCGACTGTATCGTGATCCGTAAGACTTACAACCGAAATACCGGATCTATGGGCCAATTTAGCGAGCTTATCCGGAGAAACCGTCCCGTCCGAACAGCTGCTATGGGTATGAAGGTCGACGAGGATCATAAAAGCTATCCCCTACCTTCGTCCTCTACAAGGCCCTCTATCTGAAAAAGAGCGGGAAGATCCAGGAGAACTATCAGACGACCGTCCTCCATTTTTGCTACACCCCTCATAAACTCCTGATCCACGGCGGAGTCGAGATCGGAAACCTGCTCGATCTGGGACTCATATATCGTGTTGACCTCTTTGACGTCGTCGACCAATATGCCGAACAGAACGTCCGAATATTCCACCACTATTATCCTGGACTCGGATGTTTCCTCGTTGGAGCCTCCGCCGATACGCATGGATATATCCAAAACCGGCACGATGGTCCCTCTGAGGTTGATGACTCCCTTGATGTGAGGCGGCGCGTTAGGGACTCTGGTGATGATGGGAGGGACCCTGACTATCTCTCTGATATCCTGGACGTCAAGACCGAAGTTCTCCTCGTTCAATCCGAAAACCAGGATTATCTTTTCTTCCCCTTTATTCATACCCTCTGCGTACATATCCGCTTCGTTGATCTTCTGTCTCTCCTGAGTTGGGCTCATTTAACAGGACCTCCTCTGACAACCTATATAGATCCATATTACCATCTTTCCCTGTGCAGCTGTAAACCCTCCAGCGTGACGATCTCTATATCGTCCTCGCTCACGATCGCAAAACTTGCAGGATCCCTTCTTCTCGGGGCGCTAGCCGATCCGGGGTTGAGGTAAACCACACCGTCCTCTCTGACCAGAGAGGCAACGTGGGTATGTCCCGTCACCACCAGAGCGGGCCGACATCTCCTGGAGAGATCTATCAGCCCGGAAAATCGATGTCCGTGTCCCGCGAGGATGAATCGCCCCCTCCAAAACAGCGACAGGTAAGGAGACGAGATCGGCCACACCAGAAAATCCTGATCGCAATCCCTGTCGCAGTTTCCACGAGAGATCATGACGGGAACCTGCGAAAGGTTCATCTCCTCTGCGAGATGGCGACTGGCCAAGGTCTCGGGATGGGTCAGGATATCGCCGCAATGCAGCACCAACTCCACATCTCCCCACAGAGACGAGGCTTTCTGCCAAGAGTGAAGGTCACCGTGGGTATCCGATATTATGCCTATCTTGGCCATCTGCGTCCACCTCCTTATCCGTATTATTTTAACGGAAGAAAGCCCATCTAGGAAGCATGATAACGCATCCAGCCCCGACCATCGAAGGATGATCGGGGCTGGGAGTAGAAAAAATAGAAAAGACTCTTGGCAGCGACCTACTCTCCCACGAAGCGAATCGCAGTACCA
>NZ_JAKGUE010000028.1 GCF_021568795.1 Dethiosulfovibrio faecalis | reverse complement strand
TTACTAGGCGGCCGGCTCAGCGGCGCAGAAGGAATAATACACCACTTACCATACTCTCGTCAACCGCCAATTTTCTGTTTCATTCTTCCGATTTCTTTCAGCTCTCTCAAGCCCATCGAACCACTCTAAAACAGCTACAGAAAGCAGGTTCCTCCAGCTAAAAACGATATGCCTAGAATCGCTTTTAAAAGGAAGGAAAGCACCATCAATATCAAAACCGCCAGCAAAGAGGCCAGACAGCTCTCCCCGAAGGAAAGTCCACGCCCTCCGGGCAGACGGAGAATTCCCTTGAACACCGCTGCCTGTACGAAGAAGGCCACCAGACCGAAACCGAGAAAGCCTCCGAACCACATATGCAGCACCGACCCAAGCATCGGAGTCAGCACCGAGGCGGCCACCGCTCCGGCAAAGGCGGCCAGCCAGGCGTTACCGTAACTGGGGGCCACCCCGAACATGCCTCTACAGGCCAATTTGAGCCCTATGGCGGTGACCAGCGCCGACACGGCGGCGGTCATTATAACCGGGCCTAGAAACATCAAAATCAACACGCTCCTTCCAGATAGCGAAAATAGAGGTCTCGGTGCAAATTCTAGCAAAAAAACGGACAGGAAACTTTTAAAAATCGCACGTCCGAGTTTCCACGGTGGATTCGCTCTTGCAAAGGGACAGAAACGGACTATAATGTAACTCAAGCGGAACATGAATCCACCATGCGGAATCAGAACACCAAAAAATGAGGAGATGAGGCCATGATCCTGGAAAACTTCTCCCTTTCGGGAAAAACAGCCCTGGTAACCGGAGCCAGAACCGGAATCGGTCAGGGTATAGCGATAGGTCTGGCCCAGGCGGGAGCGGACATAGTCGGCCTGGGACACAGCGCCATGCCGGAGACAAAGAAAGCGATCGAGGCCCTTGGCAGAGATTTCACCCTCTACGAGATGGACCTGGTCGGATCGAACAGAGCCGGACTCAACGAGATGGTCGACCGTATATGGACCGAGGTCGGAGGGTTGGACGTGCTCGTCAACAACGCCGGGATAATCCGCCGGGCCGACCTGCTCGATTTCGACGAAAAAGACTGGCACGACGTCATCAACATAAACCAGAACGCACTGTTCTTCCTCTCCCAGGCGGTAGCGGGCCATATGGTAAAAGACGGCAGAAAGGGCAAGATCGTCAACATAGCGTCGATGCTCACCTTCCAGGGGGGCATAAGGGTGCCGTCCTACACCGCCAGCAAATCGGCGGTCGCCGGTATCACCAGGGCCATGGCCAACGAGCTCTCGCCCCAGGGCATACAGGTCAACGCCATAGCCCCGGGCTACATCAGCACCAACAACACCGCGGCCCTCAGGGCCGACGAGACCAGAAACGCCGAGATACTGGGCAGGATACCGGCTGGACGGTGGGGAACGCCTGAAGACCTGGCGGGAATGGCGGTCTTTCTGGCCTCCGCCGCCTCGGACTACGTCACCGGATCGATATTCCCGGTAGACGGAGGCTGGCTATCCCGCTAAGCACATGGATAACTAGGAGGACTTTAAATGGAAAAACAGGGGATCCGGGTGCTGCAAAGGCTTTTCGACATACTCTCCTACCTGTCTGAACGGAACGACTATGCCGGAATAAAGGAGATATCCGAGGGAACCGGGCTATCCAGGACCACGGTACACCGCATCCTGGGAACCTGTGAGGAAAACTACGTAGTTCTGAAAGACGAGATCGGTCGCTACCGCCTGGGCCCCAGAAGTCTGGAGTGGGCCAATTCGTACCAGCTCCAGACGGGACTGGCCAAGATCGCCAGGCCCCATCTAAAGGAACTCATTCAGGACCTGAAGGAGACGGTTCACCTCTTCATCTACGAAAAGGGAGAGGCCTTCTACCTGGAGAAGATGCACAGCTACAGCCCTACCGGGATGGACTCCAGAATAGGATCGAGGCTCGAACTCTACAGCACCTCGGCGGGCAAGGCCATACTGGCGGCCCTGCCGGAGGACGAGTTCGAACTCTACATGGAGGCCACCGAGTTCCAGCCTAAGACGGAGAAAACCGAGGTGGACAAGGACAGGTTCAGATCGGAGATAGCCCAGGTCAGAGCGAGAGGTTACGGAATAGACGACCAGGAAAACGACCTGGGAGTCCGATGCATAGGGTCGGCGGTGATGGATAAATCCGGATACCCCGTCGGTGCGGTCAGCCTGACCGGCCCTATATTCAGGGTAACCGACGAAAAGATAGAACCTCTGGGAAAGAGGATCCTGGCCACGGCCAGGCTCATATCCTATCAGCTGGGCTACAGCGCCAGCTGATCTACGGTAAAGAATAAGACGGGAGGAAAACACATGAAACTTGACGTCAGACACGGGGTGCACCCCCAGGACTTCAAATGCTACGACACGGACCGACTGAGGAGAGACTTCCTCATAACCGACCTGTTCGTCCCCGGGGAGATCTCCATGGTCTACAGCCACGTGGACAGGATCATCACCGGAGGGGCCTGCCCCAAGGAGCCACTCAAGCTGGAATGCGGCAAGGAGTTGGGCGTCGGCTACTTCCTGGAGAGGCGTGAACTGGGAATCATAAACGTAGGAGGGGCCGGATCGGTTACGGTAGACGGAGAGACCTTCGACCTCAAACCTCTGGACGGACTCTACCTCGGTATGGGACAGAAGGACGTCACCTTCTCCAGCGACGATCCGAACAACCCGGCCCATATGTACTTCAGCAGCGCCCCGGCCCACACCAACTACCCCAACTGCTACATCGACATAGAGAAGGCCAAGAAGGTAAAGATGGGCGAGCCGGAGAAAGCCAACGTCCGCACCATCAACCAGTACATCCATCCCGACATCTGCACCACCTGCCAGCTCATGATGGGACTCACCCAGCTGGAGAGCGGAAACGTGTGGAACACCATGCCCTGCCACACCCACGACCGCAGGATGGAGGTCTACTTCTACTTCGACCTTCCAGAAGACGGCCTGGCCATGCACCTCTTCGGCGAGTCATCCGAGACGAGACACATCATGGTCCGCAACGAAGAGGCGGTAATCAACCCCAGCTGGTCCATCCACAGCGCCGCCGGGACCTCGAACTACAGCTTCATCTGGAGCATGGTCGGCGAGAACCAGGAGTTCACCGACATGGATCATATACCTATGGAAGAGCTGCGTTAATAGAACCGGACGTTTCACCAATACCCATTAAGGAGGATTGTGTGATGAGAAAAGCGATAACGGTGTTGTGCACAGCTGCTTTGACATTGACCATGGCCTGGGGGCTTCCCCAGACCGCCGCATCGGCCAAGACGGTGATGAAGATCGGCCACTCCATGCCGGCCGACACGTTCCGTCAGAAGTCGTTGGTGGTGTTCAAGGAAATCGTGGAAAAAGAGACCGAAGGCCGCGTGGAGGTACAGCTATATCCCTCCGGCCAGCTGGGAACCGAGATGGAGACCCTCGAGGCGGTAAAACTGGGCTCGGTCGAGGGCTTCCGCAGCGGAGGCTTCGAGGAGGCAGCGCCTCTTCTGGAGATCTACTCCATGCCGTTCTTGTTCTCCGACATGGAGGGGATCCACAAGATCACCAGGGGCCCCCTCGGCGAGGAGATCGCTAAATCGGTGGAGCCGGCGGGAATGGTCATACTCGCCACCGGCGACTCCGGACTCTTCCGGCAGATAACCAACAACGTCAGACCCATCACACAACCCTCGGACCTCAAGGGCCTCAAGATGAGGACCCCGCCGATGTCCACCATAGTCAAGACCATGGAGGCCCTGGGAGCCAACGTGGTGTCCATCCCCTTCATAGAGACCTACATGGGCCTGAAGACCGGCGTGGCCGACGGCGAGGAGAACCCCCTCACCAACATAGTATCGATGAAGTTCTACGAGGTCCAGAAATACCTCACCCTGGTGAACTACCAGTATCACGCCGAGATGTTCTACGTCAACAAGGCATGGTTCGACGGACTGGACGGGAAGGACCGGAAAATCCTGAGGGACGCGGCTAAGGAGATGATGCTGGTCAGCGACAAGATCGTGGCCGAGGACGACGCCAAGTGCATGACCTTCCTGAAGGACAAGATGGAGATCAACTCCCTCACATCCGAACAGCACCAGGCCTTCGTAGAGGCGGTCCAGCCGGTCTACGAATACTACATAGACAAGGGAATGTTCACCCAGGAGATGATCGACAGAATTCGAGAGGCAGCCGCCAAATAGAGAACCGAAGACGGCATCCGGCAGGAGAGTTCTGTCCATCGTCCAGATCATAGTCGTAATAGCCCTTCAGCTGGTTCTCCTGAAGGTCTGCATCAACTGGATAGACAAGGTCGGAGACACACTGACCCCGGGCCTCAGAATACCCAAGAAATGTATCTACTTCCTATTCCCGATCAATCTGGTACTGGTCACCGTATTCGAGGCGACCAGGCTGGTGGAACTTCTCAGGAGCAAATCATGGGCATAACCGTCCTTCTGGGCACATTCCTGGTATTCGTCGTCATAGGGATTCCCCTATGCTACTCCCTGGGAGCCTCCGCCGCGGCCTATTTCATAATCGCAAAACCGGCCTTCATGGGCATCTTCGCCCAGAGAATCTGGTCCGGATCGTGCAGCTACGTCCTCATAGCGCTGCCTCTGTTCATACTGGCGGGAGAGCTCATGAACAACGGAGGGATAACCAGACGGATACTGGACTTCAGCCTCTATTTGGTCAGGCCAATAAGGGGCGGACTGGGAGAGGTCAACGTAATAGCCAGCATGATCTTCGGAGGGATAACCGGCTCCTCCGTGGCGGACACGTCCGCCATAGGATCGGTGCTCGTGCCGGAGATGGAGAGGGCGGGATACCACAAGGGCTTCTCCGCCGGGGTCACGGTCGCCTCCTCGACCATGGGAATGATAATCCCTCCCAGCATACCGATGCTCCTCTACGCCATGGTGTCCGGCGCCTCGGTTGGATCGCTGTTCCTGGCGGGACTGATACCGGGAATACTGATAGGAGTAAGCCAGATGACTCTGGTCTGGATGATATCGAAAAAAAGAGGCTACCACCCGGAACCGACGCCTTTCGACCGATCCGACTTCGTGAAAACCGCCAAGGACGGAGTCCTGGCCCTGCTGATGCCGGTGATAATAGTCCTCTCCGTGTCCTTCGGCATAGCCACCGCCAGCGAATCCGCCGGGGTAGCGGTGCTCTACGCCGCTCTGCTTGGATTTTTCGTCTACAGAGAACTGGACATGGGACAACTCAGGGAGATCCTCAAAAAAACCGTCCTCAGCTCCAGCGCGGTGATGTTCGTGGTAGGGTTCTCCACCATATACGTCTGGATACTGTCGGTGGAACAGGTTCCGGCCACTGTGGGCAACTTTCTCCTGAACCTGGACGTGGACAGAATATGGATCCTCCTGCTGCTGGACCTGATAATACTCCTGGTGGGGACCTTCGTGGACGTGGCTCCGGCCATACTGCTGCTGTGCCCCATTCTCCTGCCCGTGATGAGGGGGATCGGAGTGGGCGAGCTTCAGTTCGGCGCCATAATGATAACCGGCCTGGCGATAGGGCTGGTAACCCCGCCGGTGGGGATGTGCCTGAACGCCTGCAACAAGATCTGCCGAATGTCCATAACAAGCATATTCATGAACGCCCTGCCCTTTATACTGTGCAACCTGCTGGTCCTGCTGCTGGTGACCTTCGTCCCCGCCGTCTCGACCTGGCTTCCCGCTCTGGCAAGATAAGCACCGTCCCGGAAAATCCGGGACGGTGCAGCCGTCGAAAATCGGACTATTTCAGCCAGTTGTCGCACACAGCCTGGAGCTCTCCGGTGAGCTCCGCCGTGTGAAGCCACTGATCCACGTATTCCTTCCATATAATATCTCTTGGCATCAGATAGGCCTTCTCGAAACGATCGAAAGGCTCGTAGGGATGGACCGCCTTCAGCTCCGGACGGAGCTTCTGCTGCAGCAAAGTCTCCACCCCGTCGGTCATCATGAGGTCCGCAGTGCCGTCCACTATTTTATCGAAGATGGTCACGTTGTCGTCGTAGACCATTATCTTAGCCTTCTTCAGGTGGGCCCTGGCGAACCTTTCGTTGGTGCCGCCGGGGTTGACTATCACCGTAACCTCCGGTCGATCGATCTGCTCCAGTGTCTGGAAACGGTCCACGTTCTCCGCCCTGGTTATGGGGGTCTTGCCCGTTATGAAATAGGGAATGGAGAAGAGCCCTCTTCTCTGACGGTCCATCTTGACCGACACGCCTCCCATGGCGATATCGTACTTTCCCTCCATCAGATCGTCCGTGATGGCCTTCCAGGTGGTGGGAACTATGACGGCCTTCACCCCCAGAGTCTTCGCCAGAGAGCGGGCCATGTCCACGTCGATACCGGACCAGTCGTCTCCGTCCCTGTAGGTAAAGGGCTTGTAGTCGCCCGTCATACCGACTCTAAGCTCACCCCTCTGGACGATCTCGTCCAACAGACTTCCCTGGGCCGCCACCGCCACCGCGGCGAAAACCAGCACCAACGACAACCCCAACAACCCGCGTCTCAGCCTTGCTCTCATATAGTACCCCTCCTTCGTTTTGTACGGTGCATAAAAAAAGGACCCCCTAAACGGGGATCCCCTACTTCCAGCCAAACGACGATTACACGCCGACCGACAGAGGGCCCCCGCTGCTTTGGCTAAAGCTGAAGAAAAATAGGCTGAAGTTCATAGAAAGGGACCTCCTCCATCGTCGTCGTTAGTAGAGAATGCTACCAGGATAGCCTGCAAAAGTCAATCGCCTTTCGGCAGTGCTATACTGTTACATGGAACTCCGGTTCGTCGAACGGAACCGCATCGCAAAAAAAGAGGAGGAATGAACCTATGAAAGACTTCGTCTACGAGAGCCCTACCAAGATAATCTTCGGCAAGGACACCGAACTACAGGTCGGCCGGGAGGTCGCGGAGAGAGGGGCGAAAAAAGTCCTGCTTCACTACGGCGGAGGCAGCATAAAGAAAATCGGCCTCTACGACAGGGTGGCGAAATCGCTGGAGGAAGCGGGGGTCTCCTTCGTGGAGCTTGGAGGGGTCGTTCCCAACCCCAGGCTATCTCTGGTCTATCGGGGCATAGAGCTGTGTCGAAAAGAGTCGGTGGACCTCGTTCTGGCCGTCGGAGGCGGCAGCGCCATAGACTCGGCCAAGGCCATAGCCGTCGGGGTTCCATACGAGGGCGACGTCTGGGACTTCTTCGACAAGGGGGTCGTGCCGGAGGCGGGCCTTCCGGTGGGATGCATACTGACCATCTCCGCCACCGGCAGCGAGACCAGCACCTCGTCGGTCATAACGAAGGAGGAGGGATGGCTGAAACACGCCCTCCGCTGCGAGCGCAACCGTCCGGCCTTCGCCATACTCAACCCGGAGCTTACCACCACCCTTCCGGCCTACCAGACCGCCGCCGGAGGCACCGACATAATGGCCCATCTAATGGAGAGATACTTCACCAACGAACCCAACGTGGACCTTACGGACAGACTGATAGAGGGAACCCTTCAGACCGTGATAAAATACCTTCCCATCGCACTGAAGGATCCGACGGACTACGACGCCAGGGCCGAGCTGATGTGGGCCTCCACCGTAGCCCACAACGGCATACTGGACACGGGACGTATAGGAGACTGGGCATCTCACAGGATAGAGCACGAGATAGGCGCCATCTACGACGTGGCCCACGGAGCCGGTCTGGCGGTGGTTTTTCCCGCCTGGATGAAGGCGGTCTACAGTCACGACGTGGCCCGTTTCGTCCGCTTCTTCCACAGGGTATGGGGGCTGGAACCCGACTTCTGGAACCCGGAGAAGACCGTTCTGGACGGAATCGCCGTCATGGAGAACTATTTCAGGAGTATAGGCATGCCGGTGACCCTGGAGGAGCTCGGCGTTCCTGACGACCGGCTGGAGGAGATGGCCGAGAAGAGCAACTGGAACGGCCCGGTAGGACAGTTCGTACCGATCACCACGGAAAAGGCGTTGGAGATACTGAAACTGTGCAGATAGAAGAATAGAGAAAAGGCTCCGCCCTATGATAGGGCGGAGCCTTTTTTACTACTCTTCGATATCGGCGTTTCGCCGGTAGACTACCTCTTCAGGAAAGCCAGAGGTATCAGGAAAAGCAGAGCGGCGGGGGCCAGACCTACGTTGCAGCCGCCGGAAGATCCGCCGGAGGTTCCGGCCACAGTGACATCCGTCTCGGCCTTGGCCTGACCGGAGATGGTGGCCGTAACGGTGGCACTGCCGGCCTTGAGAGCTGTTATGCCGACCTTGAGACCGGTGGCGGAGTCGAGCTTCAACACCGACGGGTCGGAGACGGTCCACACCACCGAGGTTTCGGGAACCACGTCCAGGCTTATGGTGCCGGAATCGCTTCCGGTCAGATCGAGGCTCAAGCCCTTCATCTGGACGACCTCGGAGGTGTCGGTACCCCAGTCGGCCATGCCGCCCTTGTAGTCCTTGACTGAGGTGAAACCGCGGTTCACCAGGGCCGTGGCGGCCTGGGGGCTGGTGACCCCCTTGTTGCAGTAGACAATGACGGTCTTGCTCTTGTCCAGACCGACGGCGGCAAGCTCGACGTCGGAGGACGCAACTATATAGGCCTTTGGCACATTTATGGCACCGGGAATGTGGCCCGCCGTGGCTCCCGTCACCACGGTCTTCTCCCCGTTGAAATACTCGGCGGGACGAACGTCCACCAAGACGAAGCCGTCCTTATATCTGTTGGCCTTGACGTAGGCCCTGTCCACGTCCTCCGCGACTACGGGAGAGGGAGAGGCCCCGGAGAAGACCACCTTCAGGAGGACGTCCTTTTTGATGGATATGATCGTGTAAGAATTGGTCTTTTTCGCCTGCTCGGAAACGTCTATATCGTTTACGAAAACCGTACTCAACGACGCTCCGCTTTCAGGGAAAAAGTAAAAAGTAACGTCATCCCCTTCATTGACGATCTTAGGCCCGGTAGGGCTGACCCTGCCGTTGCCGCTACACGAAACGGTTACGGTAAACTGATCCGACGGATCACAAGGGGTAGGGCCTCAGGTCTTGGCGTCAGCGCCAGACAGAGAGAACGCCAGTAGAGACAGGGCAACAAGACAGATAGTCCAACCCAATCTCCAAAAACTCTTCGGTTTCATATGATCCTCCTAGGCTAAGTACAATTTTAGAACAGCGGGAGGACACGAATGCCCTCCCGCTGCGTAGTTCAGTTGCCTATTTCGTTATCCGGAGGTTGCTTACTTCTTCAGGAATCCGAGAGGAGCCAGAAGGAGAAGCACGGCCGGGGCGAAGCCCACGTTACAGCCGCCGCCGGAACCGCCGCCGGAACCCTGGTTCACCACGGTGATGGTGCAATCGGCGGAGACATCGGCGTCGCCGGAGATGGCGGCGTGGACCTTGGTCTCGCCGACGGCCACACCGGTAACGGTGATGCTGTCGCCGGAGGTGGCGCTGATGGTAGCGATGTCATCGCTCACAACGGTCCATACGACCACGGAACCACCGGTGTTCTTGGCGGTAAGGGTCTTGGCCTTGTCGGCGGTAACGGCCAGGTTCAGCTCGAGAGCGGAAGCACTGAGGCCAAAGTCGTCGGACACAGGAGCGCTACCGGCGTTCTTGACGACGGTTCCCTTAAGGGAGAACTTGCCGTCTTTGGCTCCGTCGTAGACCACAAGGAAGCGGTTGCCCATGCTGGTCTTGTAGTACTTGACGGCGGCAGAGTCGCTGTCGACCACGAAGACGAAGAGATCTACGTCCACATCATCGGTGGCTCCAAGCTCACGCTGAGGTCCATCCAGAACGGTCAGGAAGGAAAGCTCCTCGGCGGTCATCTCGTTGGCGCTGACGTTGGTTACGTTGGCGGAGTCAAGCTTGATTCCGTTGAGCTTGATGGCCATCTTGTTCCAGAACTCGGTTCTCCACCACTGTCCCTCGGTGAGGTTGAGAAGACCGGCGTCGCTGAGGCTGGAATCCTCGATCGTCCATTGGAGCTTGGTGAGAACGATGTCCGCCGCATTTTCACCGGCAAGAGCAACGTCCATGGAAAGAACGGTGCTTACCGCAGCGTACTCATCGGTAGCGGCATCCTGGTTGAAGGACTCGAGAGAAATAGTCTTGGCCTTTACAGGCGACCAAGAGGAATTGGCCTTTACAGCATGGAAAACCAAATCGTTGAAGCCCAAAGTTTCCTCATAAGGTGTCTCAAGGCAATAGCAGGGGTAGTACACGAACAACCCGGTCTGGGAGCAGCTGGCGCAAAGGCCGGAGGTGCTGGCGGAATCGCCGTGCCAAGCGGTGTTCATGCGACCGGTGATCTTCGTAACTACGCTCTCGTTATACTTGGGATTGGGGCCGTAAGCTCCATCCGCCTGATAAGCCCTGTAGTTGAAGTCGGCGTTTCCGGCACCCTTCCAGGTGTTGGTGAAAGCCGGGAAGAGATGGCAGATGCAATCGTACAGAAGCGAGTGCTTCCCATCCTGGCCGACCTTCTCGCCCACGATCAGGCCACCCTCAAGGGCACCATTACCAACAACATCGCCGGACATCAAATCCTCGTAGGTGCAGAGACCGCACCACAGGTTGCAGAGCCAGCTGGAATTGCTGGTGAGAGTCCTATCGGCATCGATAACCAATTTAGAGTTATCGGATACGTTCTTCTCGATGTAGACGTTCTTGGTCCCAAGGTTGGTGACAGCCACGTAGGGCAGGGGACTATCGGTCAGAGAAGAGAATTCACAAGCGGTCACGCCGCAAGTGCCGCAATCCTCGGAAACCGTGTAGACGACACCCATGTTGTAGGTCTTGCCTTCGGGAACGTCGACGGCGTTATCGTCGTAGAACCTCGAAGTCCAGTAATCCGCACGGAAATCCCTAGAGGTGTTGTCCGCAAGAGCCGCGGCACGAACCCTAAACTCGTCGGCCACGCGAACCCTAAGGAAGGGCGTCTCGCTGAGGTGAGCCACCACCATGTCGCTGCTGCCGGTAGCGGTATCGTCAGTAGTTACAGCATCACCGGAAGCCACCAGGCCGAAGTGATCGCAGCACTCCACGTAGAACTCATTGTTCCCCGTGGTGGTATCCCACTTAATGTTCGCCGTAGCCGTTCTGTTAGCTTCAGGGACATCGACATCGAACGACGAAAGGGTCGACATGTAGTAATGGAAATTATCACAATAGATCTTACAGGTCGTCGAGATCTTGTTATCGTCGTTCGAGTTATCTCCCTTGTTCTCGAATCCGCTTCTCAGACCGAAGTCGACTTTTTCGCCAGCCACAAAGGCAGAATCAAGACTTACGGCAAAGGTCATGTCAACGGGGAAAGTCGTCGAACGGACCAAAATCTTATTGAACGACGCCGGGACCGGGGTGGTGGTAAGATCCCCAGAATAGGTTCCAAAGCCATTGGAAACTATCATCAGACCAGTCTTATCAAAAGACACGTCAAAATTCAACAGGTCAGTACCGGGTTTACCGTCCTTATCGGGACTCACAATCTGATCACCCATGGCACCAGCAGGACCAGAGCCAGTAACATCCTGGCTGAGGACGAAAGCCTCCGTGGCACTATCGAGGTCGCCAGGGATAAATTCCAGCGGGTAGTCAACGGCGAACGCCGCCCCACACGCAAACACGGACATGGCTGCCAGGAGCAAAGCCACTTTCGCAAATCTTCTCATTCAACAATTCCTCCCTACAAGTAGATCGTAGTAATGCATACGCAAACATGAATTCTTGCGCTGTCCAAAAGCCTTCTCCACAACAACCTCCCGAGCCATCTCCTCCTTTCAAAGTCAAATTTACACTATTAAAAAGGTGAGGGTTTCCCTTTTGGGGCTTTATGAGCCATAAAACGAATATCCCTCAGGAACGCCCCAAAAACTTCACTTGGCTCGATAATATACCAAAACCCCCCGCAGTTCAACCCTTTAGATACGTAACGGCAAGGCGCGAGAGAGATTTTGGACCCTAAAAAACACCCAGCATCGTCAGTTACTTAGCATACAGCATAAGAGACGAAATTGAAAGACGCTATCTCAAAAAAAATAGCCCCCAGATCTGGGGGCTACCGATAAACGATCCGCCTTATGAGAGGCCCAGGGCCTCGTCCAGCGCGGCCTTGTCGAAGCCGACTATGAAACGGCCGTCCACGTCTATGACGGGAACTCCCATCTGACCGGTCTTGGCGACCATCTGCTTCGCCGCCTCTCTGTCGGCTCCTACGTCTATGGGCTCGAACTCCACGCCCTTCTCGGTAAGATATTCCTTGACTCTCTTGCACCAGATACAGCTCTGGGTCGAGTAAACTTTTACGGTCATGACGACTCCTCCTTTTTTATTTCAAACTAGCATAAACTGCCGGGGTCATGCAACTTAGCCCATTTCGATATGAATTATACCCTAGCAGGGTATTTTGGTCAACGGCCGACTCTCATGGAGTTGAGTATCACCGATATGGAGCTGAAGGTCATGGCGACCTCGGCCACCACCGGGTGGAGCAGCCCCGCCATGGCCAGGGGAAGGGCCAGCAGGTTGTAGCCGAAGGCCCAGAGCAGGTTCTGCCTTATGACGGAGAATGTCTTTCTGGAGAGGGCTATTCCCTGAGCGATGCGTTCCGCTCCTCCGGAGACTATGACCATGTCGGCACTGTCTATGGCAAGGTCGGTGCCGGATCCCACGGCGACCCCGACGTCGGCGCCCTTGAGGGCCGCGGCGTCGTTCATGCCGTCTCCAACCATCAGGACCTTGCCGCCCCTGCTCTGCTCCGATCGGATTATGGCCAGTTTGTCCTCCGGCTTAATACCGGCATGGACGTCCGATCGGTCTATTCCGACGGCGTCCGCCACCAGCTCGGCGGCGCCCCGGTTGTCCCCGGTGGCCATCACCGGCCTTATGCCCAGTTTTTTAAGCTCCGACACTGCGTCGGCCGACTCGGGCCTGATGGGGTCCTCCAGGGCCAGGAATCCCATGATCTCGCCGTCCTTTCGGACCTCCACCACGGTTCGGCCCGCCTGGGTCATCTCCTCGTAGTTTTCCATGGACTTCGGTCGTCCCAGGGTCCATGTCTCGCCGTCCACTACGGCGGTAAGCCCCTCTCCGGCTATCTCCTCCACCGATTCCAGGTCTATGGGGTCGGCGTCCAGAGCGGCTATGGCCTTGGCAAGAGGGTGGTTGGACGCCGACTCCATGGCCACAGCCACGGCCAGAGAGCGGGAATCCAGAGATATCCGGGTCACCTCTGGGTGTCCCTCCGTCAGGGTGCCGGTCTTGTCCAGCACCACCACCGTTACGTCTCCGGCGGTCTGTATGGCCTCGGCGTTGCCTATCACTATGCCCTTTTTAGAGGCGGCACCGGTTCCGGTTATGAGGGCCATGGGGGTAGCCAACCCAAGGGCACAGGGACAGGCTATCACTATGGTGGTGACGAAGGCGAAGAGCCCCACCGAAAGGGGATCTCTTGCGGAGACGACCCAGGGTATCCAGCGGGATGCCTGGTCCAGTATCCATCCGAAACGGTCCACCCCGAGATACCAGAACAGCCCGGAAGCCAGGGCCAGAGAGGCCACCACCGGCACGAAGGCCCCGGTCACCCTGTCTGCAAAGGCCTGTATGGGTATCTTGGCTCCCTGAGCCTCCTCTATGAGGGCAATCATCCTGGACAAAAACGTGTCCTCTCCGGTGCGGGTAACCTCTATTTTCAGGGATCCCGTCACAGCGACGGATCCTCCCGTGACCTCGTGGCCCTCTTCCTTGGAAACCGGCATGGGCTCCCCTGTTATCATGGACTCGTCCACGGCGGAGCGGCCGGACAGTACGACTCCGTCGGAGGGTATCCTCTCTCCCGGCCGAACCGACAGAACCATTCCGGACGACACCGCCTCTATCGGAACGGTGACCTCCCCGTCCTCTCGGACCACCCTGGCCTCCCGGGCCTGTATTCCCACAAGCGCCCTGATCTCCTTGGAGGCCCTGTCCCTGAGGTGAGACTCTATAAACCGTCCCGTGACGTGAAGGGCCACTATCATGGCCCCCACCGCCCCGAAGGACGATACGGCGATGCCGGACCGGGCCAGTATGG
This sequence comes from Dethiosulfovibrio faecalis, assembly GCF_021568795.1. Taxonomy (NCBI): domain Bacteria; kingdom Thermotogati; phylum Synergistota; class Synergistia; order Synergistales; family Dethiosulfovibrionaceae; genus Dethiosulfovibrio; species Dethiosulfovibrio faecalis. The sequence goes on along the minus strand of NZ_JAKGUE010000028.1, from coordinate 5,070 downwards.
CCGTGGACCACGCCGCCAGGGCTCCGAGACAGACCAGCACGTCCATATTGCCGTGTCCGTGGCTGAGGGCTATCCAGGCCCCTCTGAGAGAACGCCATCCGGCGCCGAATATCACCAAGGCACCTCCGGCTATCTCCATCCAGTGATATCCAAAGACGTGATAGCCCGCCATGTGGGGTATCATCAGGGCCATAAGGGGGCCTGTGACGACCCAGGCGAGGATAAGGTTGCGTCTTGCCTCGGAGTAGCGTCTGCTCTCGAGATCCGCCGGTCTCTCCCGAGAGACGCCGTATCCCGCCTTGGTCACGGCCTCCTCCAGGGCCTCCAGCGGCACGTCCTTTTCCAAAACTACGAAGGCCGTCTCGGTGCCAAGGTTGACCGCAGCGAAGGCGACTCCGTCGATCTTCGAAAGTCTTTTCTCCACTATTCTGGAACAGGATGCGCAGGTCATCCCCGTCACGGTGAGCGATACGCTCTTTTTCTCCTCTCCCATGCTATCATCCTTCCACAGACGCCCTAATAGACGCCTTATCTGACGCCGTTTTGAAGCAGGTGCATCTGGTCGTTTACCACCTGCAGAAACTGGGCCACGTATTTACCGACGAAGGGCAGGTTCCAGTCCACCACTGTCCTGAGAAACCCGACCAGCCCCCAAAGAAGGGCCGCCGCCACAACGGTCAGGCCCAGGGCGAAGCCTACGCCTCTGGCGATACCTCCGAGAAACGAGACCCATAGAAACCGTCCGTATTTCATGGGACAAAAAAAGCGGGGTTTCCCCCGCTAGATCTCCTCGGCCTCGTAGCCGCCGTCGTCGAGGGCATCTATCACCCTTTTAAGGTCGTCGGTCTCGACCGTGACGGTCTTCTCCGACAGGTTTACCGAGAAACGGGGAACCTTCATCTCTTCCAGTATGGCGGTTACCCTGGCCTCGCAATGAGAACAGGACATATCCGGTACCTTGAGCAAATGACTCGTCATGGCTATACCTCCGTCCTTTCGGATATTACATGGCTCCTTCCGATCCGGCCTTGCGGATGGTTTCCTCCATGTCTCTCTTGAGCTCGTCGGGCAAGCCCATTATGTCCAGCGACAGGAATCCCTTTATTATGAGCGACCGAGCGTCCTCCTCAGAGAGCCCCCGGGCCATGAGATACTCTATCTCCTCCTGGGCTATTTTCCCCACCGCCGCCTCGTGGGACATCTCCAGGTCGTTGCAGCGGGCCTCAAGCTCGGGAATGGCGTGGATAAGGCCGCTATCGGACAGGATGAGGCCGTCGCACTCCAGATGGGCCTTCACCCCGGGCACCTCTCCCACCAGATGCCCTCTGGCGTATATCTTTCCGCCCATGGAGACGGCTCTGGACACGACCTCGGCCCTGGTGTCGGGGGCCTTAAGTATCACCCGGGAACCCGAGTCTATGGTGGATCCCGGGGTGGCCAGGAAGACGCTGTTGAAGGTGGCCACGGCCCCTTCGCCGTTAAGGATCGCGGTGGGGTACATTACCAGGTCCTTGGCCGGCTTCAGGCATATGTAGTTGGAGATGAAGGTTCCCCCTTCCTCCACCATTACCTTGGTCTTGGGACGGACCGCCATTTCCTCCGCCCAGTTGTGGACCATGGTGAACGACAGGGTTGCTCCCTTTTTAACGTAGATCTCCGATATTCCCACGTGAAGGCCGGACCTCACCCCCGGAGCGGAGGCGCAGCCGCTCAGTATGTTGAGGGTGGATCCCTCCTCGGCTATCACTATGTTGTGGACGTCCTGGGCGGACCGATCCTCCGCCAGGTAGAGACAGGTCTGGAGCGGATATGTGACGGTTGCTCCCGGCCTGGATCTTATGAAATAGCCTCCGTCGACCTGGTCGGACTCCTTCTCCATGAGATTCCAGCTGTATTCCTTCAGGCCGTCGTGAAGGTCCATGGCGGTCTGCATCGGAAGCACCTCGACGTTGGGGTCGGAGCAGTCGCAGTGGACGGTGGAGCTGTCTGTCAGCATGAAGCTGCCGGAGACCTGGGCATCCGGGTCTATTCCGCTTCGGACCAGAGTGGCTTTGTCCTCCTCGGGAAGGTCCGCCAGTCTGGCCAGCTCGGGCCTCTCGGGAGCCCTGTGTCCGTAGGCCTTTCTGTCTATGTCCATCAGCTCCGAACCCCTTCCTTTACGAGACAGCGGAAGCACTCGGAGTATCCGCTTCGACGGATCTCCGCCAGGATGTCCCCGGCGTTTCCGGAGCAGACTATCCGTCCGTCCATCATGACGTGGCCTTTGTCCACGTTGACGTAGTCCATTATGTGGCCCGTGTGGGTTATGAGAAGCCCCGCCTTGTAGCGAAGCTCTTTCATCTCCTTCAGGGAGATGTCCACCCTACAGGAGGTTCCGGGGCAGCCTTCGCAGGCGGAGATGGGCCTCTCCCTGCCGAGCACCGACGCGGAGGCCCGCCCGATGAGGGCCATGTTCTCCAGGTCGACGCCGGATTCGGGCTCGTCCAGAAAGACCAGCTCGGGCTTCTGAAGCAGCAGCTGAAGCAGTTCCACCCTCTTGAGCTCTCCGCCGGACAGCCCGGCGTTGACCTCTCGATCCAAAAAAGAGGTTACGTTCAGTTTTTCCGAAAGGGCCTCTATCTCGGCGGAGTCGCCTCCGTCGCATATCTCGAGCAACGATCTGAGCTTTACGCCGTTTATGGTCGGAGGCCTCTGAAACGACATTCCCACGCCGAGGCGGGCCCTCTCGTCCACGGACATACCGGTGATGTCGGTTCCTCCGAACAGGATAGTCCCTTTGGTGACGCTGTATTTGCCAAGTCCCATGACGCTTCCCAGAAGGGTCGTCTTGCCCGATCCGTTCGGTCCGAAGATGGCGTGGACTTCGCCCTCGCCGATCTTCAGGGATACGCCCTTCAGGACCTCACGGCCCTCGACCTCCACGTGAAGGTCGTTGACCTCCAACAGTGTCGTCGAACTCATTCCCCATTCCTCCTCCATAATAAATGGCGATACCGCGACGGATTCCGCCATAAAAAAGACCTTTTCCCCCTACGAAGAGAGTATATGCCATAGGGAGACAAAACACAAGCTTTCTAGTGGGATTTAAGACCGGGGGGTTCACAAAGGGGGCATATCACTGTATAATTCCCAAGGTCAAGATATGTCAAACAAGAGATGAGGGAGGCCGTCCCATGTCGGTACAATACAAGGACTACTACGAGATCCTGGGCGTTTCCAGAAGCGCCCAGGAATCGGAGATAAAGAGAGCATACAGAAAGCTGGCCAAGAAGTACCATCCCGACGTGAACAAGAGCGCCGAGGGGGAGAAGAGGTATAAGGAGGTCAACGAGGCCTACGAGGTGCTTCGGGATCCCAAGAAGAGAAAGCTGTACGACGAGCTCGGCCCCAACTGGCAGAACGGCCAGGATTTCGCCCCTCCCGGCGGGGGATACGGAGGCTACGGCCCCGGGGGCGGAAGGGTTCACATGGATTTCGGCGGGGATATGGGCGGCTTCAGCGATTTCTTCAAGACCATCTTCGGCAACATGGGCGGAATGGGAATGGACGGCATGTCCATGGGAGACGATATGTTCTTCGGCGGAGGGGGCCAATCCAGAGGACAGGATCAGTCGGTGAACCTGGAGATTCCCCTTTCCGACGCGGCAAAAGCCCCCATAAAAAGGAAGATGACCTTGCAGGGGCCGAGAGGACGAAGGACCTTGGAGGTAAACCTTCCGAGAGGCATCGCCGACGGCAGCAAGCTGACCCTTAAAGGGCAGGGGGGGCAGTCCGGAGGGGGCCCCAGAGGGGATCTGCATATCACGGTCAAGTTGATCGAGGATCCCAGGTTCGAGATAAGAGGACACGACCTGACGACCACGGTCAAGGTAACCCCATGGGACGCAGCCTTGGGGATGGACGCTCTAGCCGTTTCCACCCTGGACGGATCGGTGAAGATAAAGCTGCCTCCGGGAACCCAGACCGGCAGGAGATTGAGGCTTAAGGGAAAGGGACTTCCCCTCAGAGGCAGCGGCAACGGAGATCTTTACGTGAAGATCGAGATCGTGATTCCGGAGAAGCTGACAGATCGAGAGAGAGAGCTTTTCGAGGCTCTTCGAGAAGAATCTACCTTCGAACCCAAATAAAGAGAGAGGCCCGGCCGGGCCTCTCTCTTTTTCATCTAACGTGCGTTTTTATCGGGACTCCAGTTTATAGCGCTATCCTTAGAGCCGTAATGGGATCGGCACTGTGCTATCTCTATAGCACCACCGTTTATCCTGTAGACGATTCTGTCGAAACGATTTATCCTGCGACTCCACCAACCGGCAAGATCGCCTTTCAAGGGCTCGGGGTCGCCGATCCCCTCGTAGCCGTTTCTATCTATGTCCTTTATCAATTTATTTATCTTTTTAAGGGTTTTGCTACATTCCTTTTGCCAATAAAGGTAGTCTTCCCAAGCCTGATCAGACCAGGTCTTTATCATCTTCCGTACCCACCAGTTCGTGGGAAGAGCCCTTCCCTGCCTCCAACGATGCGATAGATTTCCTCAAACGTTCCATATTAGCAGGAGAGTAAAAGGGATCTTTAACCTTCAAGTCGAAAGGTAATCCTCCCTCGTTGACAACGCTATGGAAAAACATCCTTATAGCGCTTGCCGTGTCGATTCCCAACGTCTGAAATATCTCTACCGCTTCGTTTTTAATTCCGTCGTCTATCTTCGCCTGAACGAGAACCTTACCCATGGAGACACCTCCTTCGACGGATCTATCTTAAGCATCTACTTGCTAAAAGCATACCATGGTATTTAAAAACAGGCAAACAACATACTTTTCGTGGATCTATCCCTCTATCGCCGGGGGGGTTCCATCCGAGGGCTTCAGGCGGTATATGGAGGTCAGCTCCCGCAGCTCGACGAGCTGGCTCTGCTGGTCCTCCCTTATCATCTGAAGGTTCTCCATCCGGGAGGCCATTTCCTTGGCGGCCCTCTCCGTGTCCTTGGCGGAGTCCCGGCCTCCGTTAAGCATGGAGGCTATGGTGTCTATGGCCCGGGCTATCTCCTGGGTGCTGGCGGTCTGCTCCTCGGAGGCG
>NZ_JAKGUE010000027.1 GCF_021568795.1 Dethiosulfovibrio faecalis | reverse complement strand
TATGTCCCCCTCTTTCTGAGACCTATGATACAGCAGCCTGTTCTTGACCTTAACCTAGCAACTTACTCGGTGGTCCATTTTTCCGGGTCCACTATAAAGTTCCGACTCTATCCGCCATTTCCCGGTAAGTATCTTCTGCATCAGACCGTGTTTCTGAGTTTTGTATCTTTCTGCGAGCTGTTTCAACAGGTCGATTTCATCCTGGGCCAAAGACAGTGTCTCTGAAATTTCCTGTTGTTCCTCAAGCGATGGAATCAACACCTTGATTTTTGAGAAATCACCCCAGCGGAGACTACCTCGGCGGTCAACCGATGAACTTGTGCTGACTTGGAAAATGTGACGATAAATGTCCGTCTTAAGCAGCTTGTACAAATAAGGTGAATGGACCTTTTCTTTTGAGGCTTCAAATACAACGTAGATCGGACTGACAATGCCTTTTTCGCAGTGTTCAAGAAGGCCTATTGAACCCTCTTCAACATGATTTGAGGGATAGCCAAACTGTCCTTTTTTGACAACCTTGTAGTTGGATGTATCACTGCTGAAGACTTGTTTCCCGAAGTAGTCCACTGAATTAACAAATCCATCATATTTTGAGCATGATAGCACAATCTCTTCGGACTCCCCGTTGCGTACAGAAACTTCCTTTGCGACTTTCCCAATTTTGGCCAACGCCCAGTCAGATGGGTATTTAAAGGAATGTCCATAAGCCAACTCGTTCTTTTGATTGAGCAGCCGTTTGTGACCAAAAAGCAGCCACCTCGACATCTGTCTTAACTGCTTTTCTTTTATCTGAACTAGCCGTTCGGTTTTCTCAATGGCCTTATCCCAGGTGGACAACAGATCGGCGATGGCTCTCTGCTCGGGGACTGGAGGAAGAAGAATTTGTAGGGAAGCGACATCCCTCTTTGTAATATTCTTCATGCTATTGCTAGTTCCCGTAGCAAAAGAGGATAATTTTAAACGATATTTTGGAGATCCCAGGACAAATGCAAGCCATTTCATATTAACTCGTTCTTCTTTTGCTGTAAGTAACCAAAGCCGATCAGGAAGAAACAAATTATCTATAGTGTGTGGAACATAAGCACTCGTTCCCACAAGAGCAGCAGTATTCATCCTGCTCATAATCACACAACCACAAATCGGTGACACCCTTGCTCTATTTAATTCTGAGATTAAAATAGCCTTGTTTTCGTTAATATCAAAGAATCCTTTTGTCACTGCACTAGTTTTTAGTACGCCATATTCCCCCAAGCCAGCTACTCGGTCTTCGGATTTAACACTTACTCCTGCATCCATACTCTTAATCAAAGATGACAATCTTTCCGTTAGCCATCCACAGGGGATCTTAAGTTCTTGATTCATATCGAATCTCCTTGAGCCTATCAACCATTTTCACCTGCACCACCTCAACATACTCTTCCAGGGGATCAACATGCCTGAAACACCTTGAGACTTCGGACGCTCGACACCAGAGCCAATCTTGACCATTTTGTTGACATCAACAAAATGGTTTTGAGCTATCGCACCTGAGTTTTCAGCTGCTTCCTTCGCCTTGCCAACAACCTTAAGAAAATTTCGCCATTCCGTATAGGCCAGTATTTCCTGGAGATCTCTTGCATACCAGAATTCGATATCTGAGTCCGAGATATGCTGAACGATTGCATCAAAAGAATTTGTCAACCGTATAAGGGTATTTTTATCCACTAGTTACTCTCCCTGTTTATTTGTTGTAACTTAGCTGCCATCTCCACCCGTACCGCTGCCAATTCTCTTTCCAGCTCTTCAATTTCCGCCTGCACCGCATCGATGTCGATTTCTTCTTCCTCTTCAAAAGTGTCCACATAACGAGGGATGTTGAGGTTGAAGTCGTTTTCCTTGATCTCGGCGAAATCGGCGACATGGGCGTATTTTTCTTCCTCGTTCCGTGTGACGTAGCTCCTCATGATTCTGTCCAAATGCTCTTCCGAAAGGGTGTTTTGGTTTTTACCGGAGACAAACTCCCGGCTGGCATCCACAAAAAGGACGTTTTTACACTCCTCTCGCGGGCCACCTTTTTCACGAGAGCGATCGAAGAGCAGAATTGCCACCGGGATATTGGTTGTCGGAAACAGGTTCCCCGGCAGGCCGATCACCGCATCCAACAGATTTTCCTCGATCATTTTTCTACGGATACGGCCTTCGGCTGAGCCTCGAAACAGAACTCCATGGGGGACCACCACAGCGACTCGCCCCTGTTTTTCGAGAGCGGTTTCCACCATATGGCTGATAAAGGCCCAGTCACCTTTGCTCTTAGGTGGAACACCACGCCAGAAACGGTTGTATTGATCGCTTTCGGCGTTTTCTGCGCCCCACTTATCCAACGAGAAGGGCGGATTGGCTACCACGCAATCGAATTTCATTAGTCGATCGTTCTCCACAAACAATGGACTGTTTAGGGTATCGCACCACTCAATACGAGCGCTATCAAAGCTATGCAGGAACATATTCATCCGGCATAAAGCCCAAGTGCTGCCGTTAGACTCCTGTCCAAAGAGGGCAAAGTTACGCTTTTCTTGAACACTTTCAGCGTTGCGAGATACCTCTTGAGCCGCCTGAATCAAGAGCCCCCCGGAACCGCACGCAGGATCACAGATTCGGTCGCCTGATTTCGGACCAGCCAGCCTAGCGACCAATTCGGTAACCTTCAGGGGGGTAAAGAACTCCCCAGCCTTTTTACCGGAGTCGGAGGCGAAACGTTCGATCAGGTAGATATAGGTGCTGCCGATCACATCCTCAGAAACCCTGCTAGGGCGCATGTCGAGCTGGGGCTTGTGAAAATCCTCAAGCAATTGTTTCAGACGACGGTTACGATCCTTGGTTTTACCGAGGTTCGCCTCGCTGTTAAAGTCGATATTGCGGAAGACCCCCTCAAGCTTACTTTTGTTGCTTTCTTCTATATGATCGAGAACGATGTTGATCAGTTCGCCGATATTAGGGGCGGATCTCCGGTCGTACAGGCTATAGTAAGTGGCCGGGAACTCGTCGAGAACCGTCTCTTCGCCGGTCGCTTCATTTTTTTCCGTCAGCCTGATATCTGGAAGGACAAAGCGCTCACGCTCCAGCTTACGGCGAATACGGGCATCATCGTCACCATACTGTTTCTGATATTCTTCGTAGTGATCCTGCCACGCATCGGAGATATATTTCAAAAACAGCATCACGAGGATATAGTCCTTGTACTGCGCCGGATCGACAACCCCTCTGAATGTATCGCATGCCGCCCATGCTGCATTGTTGATGTCCTTTTGATCGATTTTATTGTTCATATCTCATTCTCCCTTCGCAAACCTCATCAATATCGACGCAATATATCCCTCTCGCTTATCGGCCAACCGATGAAGCAAGGTTTCTTCACGGGCTGCCAAGGCAGCCAGCTCTACGATGTTTTTCTGTCTTTCCAGACTGGGCAACACTACTTCCAGATCTTCGATTGCCTGCTTGCCAATCATTTTCATAACCGTACCCTCTGCCCTGCTGGACAGAAAAATCTGAGCATCCCTTTGACGAACATACCAATTCAGATACTCGGGCAAAACCATTTCGGGTTTTGCAATCCTTATTCTTAACAAAGGAGCAGCGACAACGGCATCGCCAGGATCATCGAGCAGAATTGCAGTCGTTGTTAAGTTGCCTCGCGACCTAAAAATCAGATCTCCCTTTTTAGCAAAATGGCGCTCCTTAACGGTCTCCATATCGATTTTTATCAAGTCGTCACAGCAAACGGTGTGATTGTCGAGAAGATCCTTCATCTGTATAACCGAGACGCCCCCACCCTCAACCGCATCGAGACGGGATCGAAATGAATAGCCCATCTGCACAACTGCCAGTTTTTTTATCTTCAAGCCCGAACACCTCAATTCGCAGTAATGTCGTTACTGTGAATAATACAAAGAAAGACGCACCTTGTCAAGCTTATTTTACAGAAATAACGTTTCTGCGTTTCGAGACCCTGTACTTGGTGTATACACGCCACTTCCTTCCAGTCTGTTCCAATCGCACTCAGTTCAAGATTTATTTAACTCTCTTGGGTGTTTTCACTTCACCATCGAGCTTGACGTTGCAAAAGAATGAAACTCAAAAAAATTTAGGAGAACAAATAACAGAATAAAAAACACCCCGCCATCTGGCGAGGTGTAGACCGTCGATATGTTAATAGACTGAAAACGGACATCGTAGTTCGGCAGGTCTCCTACTCTTTATCTCACGAAAGGTCTTCCGGAAGGGGCCAAAGCGTCGGCCAGCCATCTGGGATGCATGGACATCAGAGGCTCCGGCAGGGCATGGGGATCGAAGAAACCGGCATCCAGTGTCTCGGGACCGGAGGTGATCAGAGAGCCACCTCTTATTCGACAGAGAAAACAGCTGGTCACGAAATGGCAGATGCGACTATCCGGATAGGTAATCACCTGCGACACCGGATCGGAGTAGAGCCCTATCAGCTCCTCGACCTCCACCTCTAGCCCCGTCTCCTCACGGATCTCCCTGACCACGGCGGTCTGCACGGTCTCGCCGGGCTCGACGTGTCCCGAGGGGATGCCCCATCGTCCGTTATCGGAGCGGCGCATCAGAAGGACTCTGCCCGATTCGTCCAGCACCACCCCTGCCACTCCCGGCTCAACCGACTCGGGCCAAGGATAGGTGGGAGAGTCCCAGGCTCCCATGGAAATCGAGTCGTCGAACAGGTCACCCAATCCGTCTATCCGTCCATCCGGATTTCTAAAGTCCAACTTGCCGGGATAGGTCTCGGCAGACCCCATCAGTATAGCGTCTATACCGGACCTGTGAGCTCCCAGGACGTCCACGTAAGGGGTATCGCCGATCATGACGGCACGTTTTCCCGGAGCCAGGGTCCTCCTGGCCTGCTCGAACATGGCGGTCCAGGGCTTGCCCACCGAGAGGGGTCTGGTTCCGCTTCCGGCGATGAGTGCGTCCACCACCACCCCAACCCCGGAGAGGACTCCCTCCGAACTGGGATAGGTGGGGTCCTCGTTGGTGGCGACGAAGAGAGCCCCCTGTCGGATCGCCAGAGCAGCCTGTCGGATCTGTCCCAAGGTGACGTCGTCGTCCCATCCCACCACGACCGCCTCGCATGGAGGAGCCTCCGTCAGAGACAGCCCCGCGTCGGTTATGGCCTTTCTCAGTCCGCCGTGGCCCAGCACCCACACAGGGCCGATGCCCCTGTCGGCCAGCACTTTGGCGGTGGCGGTTCCGGAGGTGATCACCTCTTCCTCCTTCGCCTCTATCCCCAACTCCTTCAACCGGCAGACTATATCGCTTCCGTCGGTGGGGTTATTGGTGAGAAACCGGACGTTCTTGCCCATGGAACGGAGCCTGTCCAGAGCAGAGGCGGCACCGTCGGTCTGACGATCTCCCACGTATACGACCCCGTCAAGGTCGAGAAAAAAAGCGTCGTATCTATCGGCTATCATAAAAACCACTTCCTTCGATGACTAACTGCATATGCAAGGTCATCATGATACAACGGAGGCGGTAAGTTTGCCAGAAGACCTAGGATCTGTAGACCTCATCGTAGGCTCTTCTCAGCTCTTCTATGGGACCCTCCCATACGAAGGAGACCTCGCCGCTTCTGGGAAGAACCAGCCTGGGGCTGCCTTTTCTGAACTTCTTGTCTCTTGCGATATGGCACTCCAGATCGGACCAGGGGCGATCGGGACGGCGGGGAAGCCTCAGATCCGTCAGAAGCCGGTTGAGCCCGTCCAACCTGTGTCTGTCGCACTCGCCCAGCCTACAGGAGAGCTCGGTCGCCACGACCATTCCTACGGCCACGGCGTCTCCGTGGCTCCAGTCGCGGTATCCCGAAGCCGCCTCCAGACCATGGGCCACAGTGTGTCCCAGGTTGAGTCTGGTCCTGACGTCGTGCTCCCTCTCGTCCCGGGAAACCAGGTCGAGTTTTATGGAGGCACACCGGGCCACAACCTCCACCAGCAAACCGGGGTCGCGCCGCAGAAGGCCTTCGACGTTTCTCTCCAGAAGGTCGAAAAGCTCGGGGTCCTCTCCGAGGCCGTATTTGACCACCTCTCCCAGTCCCTGGCGGTAGTCCTTCCAGGAAAGGGAGGTAAGACAGTTCACGTCGGAAAGGACTATTTTCGGACGATGGAAGGCTCCGACGAGGTTCTTGCCCTGAGGCAGGTTCACCCCGACCTTGCCTCCTATGGAGCTGTCCACCTGGGCCAGAAGGGTGGTGGGACACTGGACGAGCTCTATGCCCCTCATCCAGGTTGCGGCGGCAAATCCTGCCACGTCTCCCACGCAGCCGCCGCCCAGGGCCAGCACCACGTCGCCCCGGTCCATGCCGACGGAGAGAAAGTCGTCATACAGTCCTTCCACCACATCCATGGTCTTGGCGTCCTCGCCTCTTGGAAGCACCGAACGTCCTCGGGTCTGGCCTACCACCGGCTCGAAGAGAGGTCCCGTCATGGAGTCGGCCACCACGTAGGTGTCGGTCCGGCCGAGAAGCTCCGGAAGTCTCGACAGAACTCCCTGGCCTACCACCACCAGGCCGGTCCTCTCGTCCCCGAGGATCCTCTGATCGCAGTCGCCCCTCAACGGAAGTGATAGCCCCTCCCGGACCGCCTCCGCCACCTGAGATACGTTAAGATGATCCGTCTCAACTCTCAGGTCGCCGTCGCTGTAAAGGGGGCGCCGCCTCTCCCAGAGGTCCTCAAGGTTCTCCATCTTCAGAAGAGGCCTCTGTCCCGGCTGGGCCGCCACCCTGTTTTTTACCGTATCCGCCGAGGCGTCCAATATAACAAGTCTGCCCTTCTTGCGGATGAGCTCCCGCCCCTTGGGGTCCTTCAGGGCACCGCCGCCCAGGGCTACTATGCATCGCTCCAGGTCCGATATCTCTCTAAGCGACTGGGCCTCCAGCCTGCGGAAGCCTTCCTCCCCCTGAGAGGCGAATATCTCCGCCACGGAGGCTCCGGCCCTCAGCTCTATGGCCTTGTCCAGGTCGACGAAGGGGAGCCCCACCGCCTCGGCAAGTCTTTGCCCCACCGAGGTCTTTCCGGATCCCATGAACCCTCCGAGAAAAACCAACTCTCCTCTACCCACGACGATCCCTCCCTGTCTCCAGACGGAGTTCCGAGACCCTACGCTCCAGGTCCTCCATAACGTCTCCTCCGAACCTTTCCGTGAGGGCCGAGGCGGCCACCCAGGCCACCATGGCCTCTCCCACTACGCAGGCGGCGGAAACCGCGCAGCTATCGCTCCTCTCGAAATGGGCCGTTGTGTTCTCTCCTCTGGCCAGGTCCACCGACCTCAGAGGCTTTCTCATGGTGGGGATGGGCTTCATCGCCGCCCGTATCAAAACGTCCTGGCCGTTGGTCATACCTCCCTCGAGGCCGCCGGCTCTGTTCGATAGGCGGATTATCTCTCCGTCCTCGACGGCGATTTCGTCGTGAACCAGACTGCCGGGGAGCGCCGCAAGGTTGAACCCTCCGCCTATCTCCACTCCCTTTATGGCAGGTATGGACATAACCGCCCCGGCCAGCCTGCCGTCCAGACGCCGATCCCACTCCACGTAGGACCCGACCCCTACGGGCATGCCCCGAAGGGACACCAGGAAAGTCCCTCCCAGAGAGTCTCCCTCCTCCTTAGCCTTGGAGATCCGGGATATCAGGGCTTTCTCGTCCGCCTCCCTGGGACAGCCGAGATCGGAGGTCTCCGCCCTGGTCCACTCCTCCTCCGACAGTGGATCCTCTATGGCGACCCCACCGATGGACGTGACCGCACCCCTGACTGTTATCCCGAGCCTATCGAGAAGAGCCCGGGCGACGGTCCCGGCCAGGGTCAAGGCGGCGGTGGACCTGGCGCTGGAGCGCTCCAGCACGTTCCTCATGTCCGAGTGTCCGTACTTGATACCTCCGACCAGGTCCGAGTGGCCCGGTCTGGGACAGTCGATTCGCCTATCCTCCGCCTTCTCCGGATCCACCTTGTGGGGATCCAGAGCGCCTCTCCAGGACTCCCACTCTGTGTTCTCCAGACAGATAGACAGAGGCGCCCCGGTGGTCACTCCGTCTCTCAGGCCGCTCCACACCTCCAGACGGTCCCTCTCTATGGCCATCCTGGGGCCTCTTCCCCATCCTCTGCGCCTTCTGGTCAGCTCGGACTCCAGCAGATCCCTGGGCAGCTCCAGTCCGGACGGAAGTCCCTCTACGATGGTGACGAGGCCTCTTCCGTGGGACTCGCCTCCTGTGAGAAAACGGATAGCCATGGTCCCGGTCAGCCTCTCGTCGGCACGAGGTCGTCGGAGAGTTCCTCCAGCTGGGAGAAGAACTCGGGGTAGGAGATGGAGACGCAGTCGGAGCCCAGTATCTCCACCGGTCCGTCAGCCGCCAGCCCCGCCACGGCCATGGCCATGGCGATACGGTGATCCCCTCTGCTGTCCACGGTGGCACCGCGGAGCCTCTGGGATCCCGGGATGGTCCAGCCGTCGTCGTGCTCGGTTATGTCAGCTCCCATGGCCCTCAGTCCCTCGGCCACTGCGGCGATGCGGTCGCACTCCTTTACCCGGAGCTCTCCCGCTCCCCTTATCTCGGTGGTTCCCTCCGCCTGGGTGGCTGCCACGGCCAACACCGGCAGTTCGTCGACCATGGACGGAACCATGTCGGACCCTACCGATACGGAACGAAGAGAGGAGCTTCTGACGATCAGGTCCCCGACCGGCTCGCCTCCCTGGGCGCTCTCGTTCTCGACAGAGCAGTCCAGCCCCATGGACCTAAGGACCTCCAGAAGTCCCGTCCTGGTGGGGTTCAATCCCACTCCGGAGAGCCGGACCGACGAGTCGGAGCATATAGCGGCCGCCACGATCCAGAAGGCCGCTGAGGAGAAGTCTCCCGGCACCCTCCAGGATCCTCCGGGAAGGTCGTCGAAGGGATACACCGTGACCGAGTCTCCGTCCCTCCTTATGGGAACCCCCAGATGCTCCAGCATTATCTCCGTGTGGTCCCTGGTCGGCAGGGGCTCCACGACCGTCACGCTGCCCTGGGCGGAGAGTCCCGCCAGCAACAGGGCGCTCTTGACCTGGGCGCTCGCCACCGGCAGGACGTACTGGCCTCCGGTCAGCCTGGTTCCCCTTATGGACAGGGGCAGCCTCTTGCCTCCGTCCCGACCGTCTATCCTGGCCCCCAGAACCCTGAGGGGATCTACGATTCTGCTCATGGGACGACGCTGCAGGCTGTCGTCGCCGGTGAGCACCGAGAAGGTACTTGGCACCCCGGCCAGCAGGCCGCAGAGCAGTCTGGCCGTGGTGCCGGAGTTTCCTGCGTCCAGCGTACGGGACGCCTCGGTTATACCGTCTCCTCTGGCGACCTTCACTCTGTCTCCCTGTCGCTCAACCGAGCAGCCCAGCCTCTCCACGCAGTCCAGAGTGCTGGCGCAGTCCGCTCCGGAAGAGAAGTTGGTCACCTCTATTCCCCGGCTGGACAGAGCTCCCAGTATACCTACCCTGTGGGATATGGATTTATCTCCAGGCACCTCTACCGTGCCGTTTATGGATCTAGTCATCTCTTTTCCTCCTTAGATGGGCCAGCCAAAACGGCTTCCCTGTATCGGGCCGCTCGAGCCGCCCCTCGAAGAGCTTCCTCGGGAGATGCGTCGATAAAGGCCTCCAGAATCTTCACGGTCCGGCGAATAGCCGGCACCAGTTTTTCGTTGTGTTCCAGGACAGAGGCCGTCAGCCAGGAAGGTCCGGACGCCACTCGAGAGGTATCCCTGAAACCACCAGCAGCCATCTCCGGAATCCCGGGAAGCCGCTCCATGGCCTCCCCGGCTCCGAGAGCCAGTGCCGAGGCCAGGACCATTGGAAGATGGCTGATCCAGGCAACTGTCTCGTCGTGTTCGTCCGGATCCATGTAGAGGGTCGAAGCCCCGAGGATCTCCGCCATCTCCTCCGCCAGGGACACCACCTTATCGTCGGCATCGGATCCCGGAACGAGGGCGATCGTGGCCCCCTCCGCCAGGTCCGGCGAGGCGTTTTCCACCCCTCCGGTCTCCTTGCCGGCCATCAGGTGAAAGCCAAGGTGCCTTTTGCCCCATATACGCCCCAGGGTCCGGTGAAGGTCTCCTCTCACGCTGGAGAGGTCCAGCACCGCCTCCAGTCCGTCGCCGAAGGGGGCCGCCGACAGGGAGACGGGAACCATGAGCTCCACCGGGACCGCCAGAATCAGGACTTCGGATCGTGCCGTCAGCCTCTCCAACGAGGGGGCCCTATAGGTGAAGAGTCCCCTTGTTTCCCCAAGGTCCAGGGCGGAGGAATCTCTATCCCAGGCAGCAACCGAGGCGCACCGCCCCCAGGACGTGAGTCTCCCGGCCAGGGAGCCCCCCATAAGCCCCAGTCCGACGATCCCTACATGGCGACCTTCAAGCCCCATTCGGATTCCTCCGGCTCCAAAGCCTCCATCAGCCGGGAGATTCGGTTCATCAGCCCGTCGAAGGCGGGAAGGTCCAGCGACTGGGGGCCGTCGCAGAGGGCCTCCTCAGGTCGGGAGTGGACCTCCACTATGAGGCCGTCGGCTCCTGCGGCCAGGGCAGCCAGGCTCATGGGAGCGACCAGATGTCTCTTGCCGGTGGCATGGCTCGGGTCCACCACCACGGGAAGGTGGGTCAGGGATTTGACCAGAGGCACTATACTCAGATCCAGGGTGTTTCTGGTACTCTTGTCGAAGCTTCTTATGCCCCTCTCGCACAGGATCACCCGGGAGTTTCCTCCGGCCAGTATGTACTCCGCCGCCTGAAGCCACTCGTCCACGGTGGAGGCCATCCCTCTCTTGAGGAGTACCGGAGTGTTCACCCGTCCCAAAGCCTTGAGCAAGGGGAAGTTCTGCATGCTCCTGGTTCCCACCTGGAGGATGTCCACCTGAGGGGCCAGCCACTCCACGTCCTCCGGCGACATGACCTCCGTGACTATGGGAAGCCCGGTATCCTCCCTGGCCTCCAAAAGGAGATCTATTCCCTGACTGCCCAGTCCCTGGAAGGAATAGGGGTTCGAACGGGGCTTGAAGGCCCCTCCCCTGAGCACAGAGGCCCCGGAGGAGGCCACGCCTCTGGCGGTCTCGAGAAGCTGCTCCCGGCTCTCCACCGAACAGGGTCCTGCCATGACCGCCACGGAGCCGCCGCCTATGGAGAGCCCTCGACCTATCTGGACCGGACCCTGAGGCCCCGACACCTCCAGGCTCGCCAGAGGATAGGAACAGTTCGTCCGCGAAACCGCCTTCACGGAGGGAAGTTTTTTAAGCTCCAGGTCCGTCTCGGAATGTCCCTCGCAGACTATGGTGCTGCCCCTGCGTCCCGGAACCACCCTTATCTGCATTCCTCTGCGTTCCTGATGGTCGCAGACCCTGGCTATGTCGAGACTGGAACTCCGTTCGTTCATTTGGACGACTATCATATTCGTGACCTCCCGTCAGATAATTAAAAAATCGAATAAAAAAAGGGCCGGAGCCCGGATGAAAAATCCGGATTCCGGCCCTTTAAGCCTGCCTTTATTGCGATACCCCTCCTGTGGAGGGTCTACCCGACGGCAGCAGGTCCCGATGACGGATTTCCATGCGAGCTGAGACCACTGGCGTAATAGCGCCACTGGCCGTCGGTAAAGCTATAGGAGTAAGAACTATCGATGGAGATGGAGACTATCGGCTGGTTCTTAGCTCGTTCCGTCACGGGTATTCCTCCTTTCGTCGTCGGATAATTTTATCGTGCTGTATTGTCGATGCATTTTACGGGTTTACGGAGAATTGTCAAGGGGCAGTTTCTATTTTCCGATTCACAGGGAGTCCCTTTATAGGAAATAACGCCTGTCATCTCCGATAAATTGTCTCGGAGAGCGGGTCATGTATTTCTTAAAGACACGGGAGAAATAGCCCACATCGTCGAACCCTACGGACATAGCCGCCTCTGTGACGTTGCAACCTTCCCGGCTCAGGAGAGCGGCCGCCTTCTCCACCCTCATGCGGTTGACGTAGTCCACGAAGGTTCTCCCGGTACTTCTCCTGAACAGACGACAGAGGTGTCCCACCGACATATGAGCGATATCGGCAGCCTCGGGCAGAGAGACGCCCTCTCGATAGTTCTTCTCTACGTATTCGAAAACGGCCGACAGAGCCTGCCTCTTCCTCATGAGGATTTCCACGTCGCTGGAGACCAGGGACATCACTCCGCAAGAGCGAAAAAGTTCCTCCAGTAAACCGAAAACTCCCCCTAAAACTCCCAGTTCGTAGCCCTCGTCGCACCTACGGCATCTTTCCACGACAGAGTCCAGAAGCCACCTTATGCCGTCGCCTCCGGGCCTTCGTCGAAAGGTCACGAGCCCATTCCTCAAAGGGCTCAGATACCTCTCCCCGCAGGGGAATATGCCGTAGGACGACAGCAGATCTATGTCGATTCTGAAGACGAAATAACGAAGCTCGTCCGAAAGCCCCTCTCCATAGTGCAGTTCTCCCCTGTTCACTATCAGGACTTCGGAGGATTCCATCTCGTACTCCCTCTGATCGCAGAAGATCCTGGCCCTTCCGCTTAAAAATCGAAAGAGCTGCAGGTGATGTCCGTGAAAATGGGGCTCGAACAGGGGACCTCCTCCTATTTTCACATGTTCCAACACGGAGACGGGAAAGGACATATCGGAGAGAGTTACAA
The DNA here is from genome assembly GCF_021568795.1 of Dethiosulfovibrio faecalis. Classification (NCBI taxonomy): domain Bacteria; kingdom Thermotogati; phylum Synergistota; class Synergistia; order Synergistales; family Dethiosulfovibrionaceae; genus Dethiosulfovibrio; species Dethiosulfovibrio faecalis. The sequence continues at coordinate 6,765 of NZ_JAKGUE010000027.1, read as the reverse complement.
GTTCGCCGTCCATAGCGGCCTCCACATACATCAAAATAATCCCTGTCGCCGTCAATATGCTGCATGCCAACCCCATCGTATAAGCGTATCTTACGGTGGAATATCGGACAGGGAACCGATCCGTCGAGATCCTCTCATGTCAATTTTATACCACAGAAAGCGGAGTGATGCGGGATGAAAAGCCTGATACTGTACTGGAGCGCGGGAGGCAACACGAAGAAGGTGGCCGACACCATCGAGACCGTCCTGGTGAACAAGAACATCCCAGTGGACAAAGTGAAGATAGAGGAAAATCTAGAGGTCGAGCTTTGCGATTACGACTTGGTGTTCATGGGAGCGCCATCCTACCGATGGATACCTCCTCTTCCGGTCCAGAAGTTCATCGGCAACACCATGGACCGTTACAGAGGAGGAGCAAGGCCCATAGGAGCTCCTAGAAAACCGGGAAAGTTCGGTGTGGTGTTCTGCACCTTCGGCGGCATACACACAGGGATCAAAGAGGGCTACGTTGCCGGGAAATACATGGCTCAGTTCTTCGAGCACGTCGGATTTCTCGTCCTGGACGAATGGTACACACCTGGGAAGTTCCACGGATGGGACGAAGGCAGCCAAAAGGGCAAGATGGGAGACATATCCGACAGGCCCAACCTAAACGACCTCAAGATCGTCGCAAACAGCGTTAGAGAGATCCTACAGGGACTGGACTTCGAGATAAAGATAGCTAAGAGGTAATAACGTTATCCATCGTGAAAAAATTCTATGAGAACCGGCAAAAAGCTACAGGACGAGAAATTCTCCAGTTTTAAAAACTGGAGAATTTCTCGTTCAACCCTAAGGAGTTCGCTCGACAAAAGCATTAAGCTCAGCCAAGCGAAACCCCCTATAAACGCTGCCCCTCGGTTAAAACCCTAGGTTATTATTTGCCGCTGAACACAGGGGTGAAGCTGAACTCTCCGTAATCCTTCATGTCGAGTCCCTTCAGGATTCCCATATCCTCGTCGGAGACGGTAAAATCCAGCTTGGCGTTGTCCGCCATGTGGGCTGGGTTCGCCGTCTTGGGAAGGGCGACAGTGCCCAGCTGCAACACGTATTTGATGCAAAGCTGGGGAACGGCGGCACTGTATTTTTCCGCCATCGCCACCAGCTCCCGGTTCCAAAGCGCCACCCCGTGAGCGATGGGAGAGTAGGCCTCCACCAAAATATCGTTCTTTTCACAGAAAGCCATCAGTTCCTCGGGGGTATTGCCGATGTGGGCCAATATTTGATTGACCATGGGCTTCACGGTGCAATCCGCCAGCAGGCTTTCCAGATCGTCGACTAGAAAGTTGGAGACGCCGATGGCCTTCAGCTTGCCGGATCGATAGGCGTCCTCCAAGGCACGCCAGACGGCCTTGTTCTCCTCGTAATACCGCCTTTCGTCGCGAAACTCGTACCAGGGCTGAGGGCTGTGGATTATCATCATGTCCAGATAATCCAACCCCATCCTGGAAAGGGTCTCGTCGATGGACGAAGCCGCGGTCTCATAGGTCTTATGCTCGGCCGCCACCTTGCTGGTGACGAAAAGCTTCTCTCTCTCGATTCCACAGCTCTTCACACCGGCTGCTACACCTGCCTCGTTCTCGTAGGCCTGAGCCGTGTCCATGTGGCGATATCCCAGCTCGACGGCCCGCCTGACTGCCTCCGCAGCCTGATCGTCGGGGATAAACCAGGTTCCCAACCCCAGTTTGGGTATTTTCACTCCGTTGGATAAACTGTAAGTCTCTTCAAAAATCATAGCTAAACACCTCGCAAAGCAATCTTTCTACAAGCCCAATCCTTCAATCCAGGCCTGGATCTCTTCTTCTTTCACCCCGGAGGAGAAACGTCTTCCCTCCAGCCAGTTTCCGTTTCCGGCGGCTTTTCTCAAGAGCTCGCCGCTCTCTCCCAGACCGGAAGCGGCGGAAGTGCAGAACGGGATTACCGTTTTTCCGGTAAAGTCGTTCGCTCCTATAAAGCCGTCAATCGGCCACGCTGCGATCCCCCACCAGAGGGGATAGCCGATGAACACGGTATCGTAGGAATCCCAATCATCGACAGATACGGATAGAAGCTCTACATCCCTTTCATGCTCGTTATCATGTTCTCTGGACACCCTACTACCCTTGTCTCTATAGTTCAGATCGTCTTCCGTGTAGGGATCGGCCGGTTTCAACGCAAAGAGATCCGCACCCGTTGACGTCGCGATAAATCCCGCAACTCTTTTCGTGTTTCCGGTCGCAGAATAGTAGACTACCAACGTCTTTCCGGCCTCCGAGGAGGCGGAGTCTACGGTGGCAGGGTTTTCCGACGTTGAAGGGCTGGACGACGAGGCGCTACCGCAAGTCGCAAGGCTAAACACCATCAAAAGCTCTACCAAAACAAACGCCATTTTATTCATCGCAATCCCCCCCTTTGTTTAGAAACTCGACTTGCCTACCCATCGATTGATCTCGCTCTCCGAGGCAGACTCACTAAATCTTCTTCCGGCACCCCAAGTGGCCGCACCGGGACAGGACAAACGAAGAATCTCCTGCGTATCTCCCATCCCGCTCATCCCGGAGGTCGCGAAAAGCGAGATCTTCTTACCGGAAAAATCGTAGCTCTCCAAAAAGGTCTGTATTATCCTCGGAGCTACGTACCACCAAATGGGGAAACCGATAAAAATCGTTTCATACCTCTCCATACCATCAACCATGTGGGCGATCTCCGGCCTGGAGGAACGATCGTTCATCTCCAGGGAACTGCGACTCATACCGTCGTGCCAGTTCAGATCGTCCTTAGTGTAAGGTTCAGCCGGGACGATCTCGAAAAGGTCCCCTTCTACCACCTTCGCCACCTTCTCCGCGATCTTCGCAGTAACGCCGGTAGCCGAGAAGAAAGCCACCAAAGCTTTCTTTTCGTTCATGATTTCAACCTCCATTCCCAAAAACGTTTTATCCATCACTCGGAGTAGACTTCCTTGGCCATGCGGAACGCCGCCCACGCCTTGGGCCAACCGGCGTAGAAGGCCAGCTGGGTAAGAACCTCAACCATCTCCTCTTTCGTCACACCGTTGTCCTTCGCCTTCTGGATATGAAACTTGAGGGAACTGTCCAAAATTCCGCTGGACAGAAGAGCCGACACGGTGACGATGCTCCTCTCCCTGGGGGTCAGTTTATCCTCCCTGGACCACACCTCTCCGAAGAGCACGTCGTCGTTGAATCCCGCAAACTGAGGGGCGAAATCTCCCAATACGTCTCTTCCCGCGGTCACCTTGCCCATATTGCCGTACCTCCCTTTAGGCCAGTTTTCCGTACTGCTCGTCGTCCACGATCTCCAGCCATTCGTTGGAGCAGTCCTCCCCCGGCACCTCGACGGCCACGTGGGCGAACCAGCTGTCCTTGGCGGCTCCGTGCCAGTGCTTGACGCCTGCCGGTATGTTCACCACATCACCGGGTGCCAGCTTCCTGGCGGGCTTTCCCCACTCCTGATACCAGCCGTAACCGGAGGTACAAAGCAGAATTTGTCCTCCTCCGGACTTAGAGTGATGAACGTGCCAGTTGTTGCGGCAACCTGGCTCGAAGGTGACGTTCCCTATGACCACGCCCTCCAGTGAAAGCATGTTCAGATAACTCTTTCCGAGAAAATACTTGGCGTAAGCGGCGTTCTCCCCGCCTCTGGGAAACAGATCCTCTATCTCGTTCATATTCAGGCCCTCCTTATCTGCGTCTACCTCCATTTACTATTAAAAGCCTCTACTGTCTCACGATATGCCATGCCCAAAACGGCGATCCGTCGTGATATCCGTCTCATCTCTAAAAAGGATTTATACACCCGGGGTAAAGATAGGCGATATACAGATACTGTCCGTTCCTTGCCTGATCCTGCGATAAGGCGGAGAAAAGCTTGATTTCTCGGTCGGAGCGTTCTATCTTGACGGAAAGAACTCGGGAAAACGGGAGGACAAAATAAGGATGAGCGATACGGCGAGATCTTGCGATGATCGGATAGATACTATACAGAGGGCTTTAGCCATGGAGATCGACAGGCGAACCAGGACACGGCCTCGACTGGAAACGGAGATCGCCGGACTGGTTCTCATAAGGGGGAACTCCCCTACCGAACCGTTGAGCTATACGATGGACTCCAGCATATGCCTGATAGCCCAGGGAAGAAAGCGGATCTTTCTGGGAGAGGAAAGCTATATATACGACGACAGACATTTTTTGATAACCTCTGTGGATCTTCCTGTCGTAGCCCAGATTCTGGAGGCCAGCGAGGGAAAGCCATACCTGGGACTCACCCTGGAGCTGGATAAAAAAACTATCGCTCAACTGATAATGGAGGTCGACTCGAAACACGCCAACTCGAGGAGACAGGACAGGGGAATGGAGATCAGCGAGGCGACTCCGAACATGCTGGAGGCTTTTCTTCGATTGGTGAACTTGCTTAAATCACCGGAGGATCTACCGGTGCTGGGCCCGATGGTCAAACGGGAGATATTCTACCGGCTTCTTGTCGGTGAACAAGGCCCCAAATTGAGACGGATAGTCACGGCGGGAAACCACAGCCACAGCATAGCCAGCACGATAGAGTGGCTAAGGAGAAACTTCGCGGATCAAATCAAGATGGACGAACTGGCCTCCCGATCGGGCATGAGCCAATCCACCTTTCATCACCATTTTCGATCCGTAACGGCCATGAGCCCTCTCCAGTTCCAGAAGAGGCTCCGGCTGAACGAGGCGAGACGGTTGATGCTTACCGAACGTCTGGACGCAGCGACGGCGGCGTTTCAGGTGGGATACGAAAGCCCCTCACAGTTCAGCCGGGAGTACAAACGGCTTTTCGGAGCCCCTCCGGCACAGGACGTAAAAAACATGATCGGGATTTAGACGACAGAGAACTCGAAGTAAACGGAACAAGAGGAACGTCAGGGGAAGAGATCGGAGCTTAAGTATTTCAAGAAAAAAACGGGGATCCCGGTACGAGATCAAGATCCCCGCATATTTTTCATGGCTGCGCTTCTAAAAACTCGAAGGGCGCCGAAGTTTCAAAATTACCGGAGGCCTCGCCTCCCAGTGCAACATCCTTCAGCGGCAGATGAAGGACCGGAGCCCCCTCCGCCAAGTCCAACTTGTCCAGGTCCACCCAGAACAGACTCGGGCTGAGAACTGCGTCGAAGTAGTATCTTCTGTTTTTATGATCCGCCAGAGTACGCCACAACGTCGAGGAAATGTTGGGCTTGTCGGGGGTGGATATTCCCAAGGGAACCGACGCGTTTCTGATAACCCCGAGCACCCCCGCCAAAGCGGTCCTTATGTTCGACGTTTTGGGTATGGCATCGATGTAGAAGGCCGCCCTTACGAATCGGTCGGAGGCGCGGTTGGTCCCGGGGAGCATGGTCAATCCGCCGATCTCCTGCCAGTAAGCACAGAGGGCCAGCTGTTTGTCGAAGGAAGGCGAGTTGGTCATGACCCGATATTCTCCGCCGTGGTGGATCACGAGTTTCCCCTCGAGGTACTCGAAGATGGCCGAGTCGCCGGAAGGATCCGATATGGCAAGATGGCCGTTTCCGGCGTGTCCATCCGGGGTCATGGTGGATACCACGTAAAATGGCTCGGTGCTAAGGGCCTCCACCGCCTCTTTCACCGTGGCGAACCTATCCAGAACGTACTGAGCCCAGGCCGCTATCGAGATGGGGGCTCTGGGATCGCCTTTTTTCGGCCTGGGATATTGCGACTCCACCAGATAGAGCAAATTAACAACCAAGCCTTTTTCGTTCATTCCATCAACAGTAGCGGCGTCGAAAGCGGAGGCCACCACGCTGCCGTAGAGGGAGCTCCACTCGATCGAATTCGGCCCGGCCGCGCCGTCTCTCTCCATGCCTCGGGGAAAAATCCAAAGGTTGCTCCCTATATCGCTCCCCCAATCCATGGTACGGCCGGTTATGATCGTGTCCTCCGGACCGACGTAGGTCACCCTGGTACAGCCGAAAGCCGAACCGACCAAAACCAGCAGGAGCGCGAGAAAAACAGCGACAAATGACAACGGTTTTAACTGCAAACGTATCGCCTCCCCTTAGAATATTACGTAAATTATACACTCTCTTCTGGTTCGACCCAAACTATATAGATCCTCTCGTATGAAGCGCATTGACGATCATGAACAAAGCGGCAAGCCAGTTCGTATAGGCAAAAAGTTTTTTAAGATGTTTAGGCTTCGCACTCAATGCCATTCTTCCGCCAAGAATCCCCCCAAGAGCGGTGATCACCGCCAGAGGAACGGCCCAGGAGGCATTGAAATCGCCTTGAACAGCATGACCAGCAAACCCCATAAAGGAGGTTATAGCTATTAAGATCGACGCCGTTCCGACCGCTGTGTGCATAGGGATCCCACAGGCAAAAACCATCAGAGGGACCAAAAAAGAACCTCCCGACACGCCGACCATTCCGGAAGCGAAACCGGTCAATATGGCTACAGGCAGTGCAATCCAAAGATTCACGTCGTAAAATTCCCCTTCCACGCCAGATCGAATACGGATAGCCCCCAAACGTTTGACCTCGGAAGAGGCTCGGCGTTCGGAAACGGGGAATAGCATGACGATTCCAGCAGCCACCAACAACAAAGAAAACACTATTTTCAAGGTGAAACCGCTGAAAAGATGAGAAAAGTATAGTGGACCCGGAAAAATGGACCACCGAGTAAGTTGCTAGGTTAAGGTCAAGAACAGGCTGCTGTATCATAGGTCTCAGAAAGAGGGGGACATAA
>NZ_JAKGUE010000026.1 GCF_021568795.1 Dethiosulfovibrio faecalis | reverse complement strand
ACCGTAGGGGCAATTTACGGCATCGACCAGGATAGACAACCTCTGCGCCGTCGTCACCGCCTCGACCGATACGCTACCCAGCAAGACGTTACGCCCCTGGGAATACACGTCGTAATCCGTGCCTGACGCCATCGCTGGGAGTAGGTACAGGTCCAGGGTCTTATCCGCCACAGGCGCCGTCGCAAACTGGAAATCTATCTGGATCATGCCGCCTATACACCTACGAAAGTCCACCTCCTGTGCAAAGGTTGCGGCGGCTGTGGTGGCTATGTCCTCCGCAGTGGAGACTACTACTGTCTGATTTTCCGTTATCTGGCTCATTTGAAACCCTCCTTTATTTCTCGATGTGTAACTGCCAATGGGACAGTGCTATCGTTCCCGATCCACCCGTAACCTTGCCCTCTATCGTGGCTGTCATAACAGCGCTAGGCATCGACGGGAACGGACAATGTATCTCCACCACTCCGCTGAATGCGACCGCCTGCGTCACGCTCTCTGTGCCTATGGTGATACGGATCTCGGCACCGGCAGCGGTCCCCAGGTCCACATCGGCCAGCAGGATCACCCCGCCTCTGCCGTCTACATCCAACCAAGTTGGCAAAAACGTTGAGGTTCCGAGCTCTGTCCATGTGGTCAAGTTTGTGCTATTGCCAACATTAGACCCAACCAACGGAGGTGAGAACTCGTTTACAGGGTCAGCCATTATTTTGAGCCTGTCTACCGTCACCGTCCCGGTCGTGACTAGAGCCTCGACGGTCAAATCCCAGGCCACGCCATCGGCCAGCGTTGTCGTGTCCAACGTCAGCTCATCCGTGCCCGAGGCCGTGAAGGCTGCCGTCTCCGCCGTGACCGTCACCGTGCCGTCGAAGAGGGATAGTCGGACCTGCCCAGCCCCTGAACGACGTAGAAGTACCGAGAGCTCCGGCATATACCAGTCCGACCGCCCGATAATCTGTCCAGTGGCCAATACTTCATAGGTCGTGGCCGTCGTACTGGACGGGATAGTCGTGTGGACCAGGGTAAGCATTACAGAGGATCCACCAGCCCCCACTCCGTCTAGTTTTGTCTTATCCTCTGCGCTCATCAGGCCCTTGGCTTCCGTCGTGGCCACTGCGTCGGACGGCACATCGGCGTCAGATATCAGGGCGTTGAGCTCGTCCAGCGTCGCCCCTGTATGACTGCCAAGACCATGACTTTCGGGCGGGTACTGCGTAGGCCTTGCCTCAATGTTGTTCCAGTTGACCAAGTCAGCGCTGTCGGCAGCGGTCGCTCGCCCCGCACTGACGGCGTAGGTTGCCTGGTCCGCAAGATCGGCGGCGTCCACCTTGCCATCGCCGTCCGTGTCGTAATCGAGCTTGAGCATATCGCCCGATCCGGTACCGTCCATGCCCTTCCGAGCTATCACCTGCCAGTTTGTGTCTCCGCCGGTGGTCGCATCGGGAGGCGTCTGCCCCACGTTGTCCTGTGCGGCCACATAGGAGGAGCCGTTGTAATAGATACCGTCGCGCTCGACATACTCCGTCGCGATGTCCCAGACTCCTTTCCAGTTGATGCCGGGGTCGCCTTGCAGTCCCCGGATCCCCCTAGGGCCGAGAATATTTCCTTTCTTGCTCCATACCCCATCGGTCTTCTGGTACCAATCGCCATATCCGGCAGATTCAGAGTCGTTGTTGGTCGCCATATCGTTGTTTTTGCCCAGAGACGTGGAGGGCACGCCGTAAACCACGTACCACCTCGAACCCGCCTCTCCGGTGTCTCCGGGGTCTCCCTTGTCGCCAGGGAGACCCGGATCCCCTTCATTCCCTTTGGGGCCACGAAGACTGATTCCAGTGTCGACCCACCCGCCGGTCTGCCTGATGTAGACCACGCCGGTGATTCCGTGAAGGTAGTGATCGCCGACAGACCCTACGGACGCCAGAGGGGCGGTGGTTCCGGTGTACCAGAGAGCTCCGGCAGCTCCCGGGTCGCCAGTCTCGCCTTTCAGAGTTCCTCTAAGGATCCAGGCCCCGCCTTCCTTGCGGTACATATCCCATTTTTCGGCCTCGTAATCTATGCACCAGTCGTTATCGACGCCGAGAGAAACCGACGGAGCCCCATTAGAGCTCAAAACACTGTACCCGTTTGACCCCGGATCACCCTGGTCGCCTTTAAGGTTATTTTGGAAGGCCTTCTTTATCTCGTCGATATGAGTTACCACCAGAGATGCGACGCTCCCAATCGTGGTAGTGTTGAAGTTCCGGATTATGCAATAGTCCGCTCCTGTAACCGTAGCATCGGCGTAGGGGTTGACTAGCTCAAGGTGAGTGTTGTCGGTTATGGAGTCGATCTCATAGAGCCGAGACGCCGCCCCGGAGTCCATAACCGCAAACAGATCCCCTTGTCTGGCCTGAGTGAGCCATAGAGTTCCAGTCCCTACGACCGTGGTCTCTCCCTGTGTCACCGAAACGGAGCTTTCTTTGTACCATACGGACGATACCGCCAATTACCTCACCTCCTCCGCAAAAGGCAGGGACTCCCGGATCTCCGAGAGTCCCTGCTTAAGTGCCTCTAGTTTTTCGGTGCGGCCCAAGGCCGCCTCGGTCAACGCTTCCATTTGTACTTCTATGGGATAGGCTTTTGTATAAGCCTTTTTCCGCTTCGCCCTGACCTCTTCGGGCGTCGGCCTGTAGTCTATCCTCATACCTCTACCTCCTCGTCCAGATAGGGCCAGCAGGTGATCTTTACGGTCCCGCTGTAGCCGGTGATCTCAGCCGTGCAATCGTCGATCGTAAAGGCCTGATCTCCCAGTTTGAGAACTGCACCCTTGGGGATCCCCGAGATGGTGGCACCTGTGATGGATAGGGGCATTTTGGGACGGGGAGTCGGATCCCCATTTTTGAGGTAATAAGTATGATCATAGATCCCTCTTACACAGATCACGCCTGGATCTGTTGGTTTGGCAAGAACCCCACTAGAACGACTTTGGAGGTACCGGCCACCAAGGTCAAACTCTGTCCATGAATACATTCACGTCACCTCTTTACAGATAGTGCAAATAGCGTAGAATCTTCAATCCAATGCCCATGAGCAGCACTAATACATCGGCACCTAACTCGATATGTGGCCGTACCCCCTGCCGTGTCCATCCATGACAGCGCAATTCCTGTCATGGCTACTGCTGTGCTAGATCGCAACACAATAGTTTGAATAACAACACCGGACTTAACAAGATCACACTCCATCCAGCCTCCCCCATAATCAGCAGAAGCAGTGAACACCATAAGCCGGGGCTGTCCATAGTTGCCAACACAAGACAAACTAACCAATGAAGCTACTCCCCCGATAGGGACTTCAACTCTAGCCGTGTTCTGAGCTGCATCGGGAACCGTTACTGCGTTGCCGTCTATCTTCAACGTCCCCACAGCAGCATCCTTGATCTTTGCTCTGGATATAGCGGCATCCTGTATAAACGCATCTCTGATAACCGTTCGGGTTCGCCCATCGACCGTTCCGATCATGAACGGCGGAGTTCCCCCGAAGGTATTGGGAGTCTGAACCAGGAAGGTGTCGACGTTGAAAATCATGTCGATCGAAGAGGCACTACCTACCATCTCCAATCCTCCGACGTGATTGTTGGTTGTTGTCTTGACTGCCCATTTCGATTTCATGCCGTCGACAGAACTCATCGTCTGCTGTATCGACGAGGTGTTCCCATCCACGCTGGTTTGCAAGGTGTTGATCTCCTGGGCCACAACCTCATCTGCGGAAACACGGGCTTCCGTCTCGCTTTTGATTGCGGCATACACGGACCCCGAAGCAGGGTTGCTAGGATCGCCTATCTTCGCCACGACTGTGTCCACCTGGGAGGCCACAGCCTCCACCGCGTTAGCTCTGGCCTGTTCCTCATCTCTGATTGCGGCGTAGACGGTTCCGGCCTCCGGATCCCATGGATCACCTATAACGGCCTCCAGAGTGGAGATATTCTTGGCTAGCGCCTCGTCCTGTGTTGCCCTGGTCGTCTTCTCCTCGGCGAGGGCAGCATAGATAGTCCCTTCCCCCGGGTTGTTGGGGTCTCCCAGCATTGCGGAGATAGTGAGGATCTGGCTGGCTAGAGCTTCGTCCTCTTCTTCTCTGATCCGCTGCTCCTCTTTTATAACGGCGAAAGACCATACAAAGTCGTCGTAGTCGGCGAGGGCTCCTGTGATGGTATTTTGGTCTATCTTGTCCTGCGCTCGTTTCTGCAAAAGCTCTTCTATGGCGTCGTCATAGTCGGAGAGAGCGTTAAAGATCTCCGTTTCGGCCAGAGAGTCTATGGGTTCTTGCAGTTCGTCGAGGGCTTGGAGTACCTGGTCGGTGGCGATCCGGTCCCAGAAGTCGTCGGCGTTCTCCATATCCGAATACCCGGGGACCCCGGATTCGGCGTTCCATTGGGACACGTTGCCCGAGGTGTCTACGGCTCGGATCCAGTAGTATCGCCCGACGAAGGATCCCAGGTGATGTCTAAACGTCGTGCCGTTGACCTCCCCGATCTTTACCGCCGTTTCCCTGTCGTCGGTGGAGCTAGCCCAAACCTCGATGTAGGCCAGGTCCCTACACGGCGACCCGTCTTCGTTTGTCGTCGGGTTGATCCAGTTCAGGATGATCTCACCAAACCACCCCTCCGTCGTCAGGCTGGTGGGAGGACTGGGAGCTATGTCGTCGTGGCCTGGGACGATCTGCCCCAAGACACCGGTGCGAGGCTTGCCGTTGATATCCGTACCCCATACCCGGACGGTCAATGTCTTGCCGGTCGTTATCCCCTCCGATATGAGCACGTCCTTCACCGCAGGGGAGACTTTCTTCTCGCTGGTCTCTTCGTCGTTGTGCCACCAACTGACCACGTGCTCTTTCATCTCCGCCGACGGTGGCGTATATCTCACCCGGACCTTGGGGACGTAGGTACCGTCCGCCTGCTGGCTTCCTACGTCGGTGAGGAGGAGATTTGTGTAATCGTCCAGTACGGTCGGTGGATCGGGGTTGTCGGTGGTCGCCGGGACCTGGGAGGGAGTGTCCACGTAGGTAGAGCCGTCGTATTCCACCAGTGTCACGGTGCATTCTTCGTTCTGTGCGTCGTCCTGCATGTGGAGGACGTGGAACCATGTCCGATCCCATCCAGTCACAGCCGATTCGGTGAGGCCGATCACGTCGCCGACCTCGAAGTCCCAGTCACAGACGGAGACCGTGAAGGAGCAGAAGTTGTTTATGGTCTGAGCCACGTGTAAGGCCTGCTCTCCAAGCCTGGCCGCCTGATACGGATCCGTCACACCCAAAAGAGAGATGTTCCGCTCGTACAGCCCTCTGGCCTCTACGTCTGCCTGAGCTTCGAAAGGTGTGGATGTCCGCTCGTAGTGGTTTTCGGGGTCCACCCATTCCAGGATCACCCGGTTATACGTTTCCTCTCTGCCCTTCTGCCACCACTTGAACGTACCCTGCTTGGCCACATCGTTCACGACGAGGTAGGCGTCCGGTGTGGATACGGGCCTGTTGACGCAGATGGTTATCTGCTCCCTCTCCCGGATGTACCCGTCGAAGCACATGAGCATGTCCCGCAGGATGTCCGGCGCAGGTCTCTGCTGGTCTATGATGTAGTTGAGGCTGTAGCGGGGCCGACCGTCCAGAAGCTCGTCGCAATATGCCGCGGCGTCCTCGGCGGCGGGGATGTTTATGGCCGCCAAGGGAATACCTACGCCGTAGTCCGTATTGGTGAGCAGGTCGACGATGCACCACACCGGATTGGCGGTGTATCTGATCCCAGAGGGAGTCCAGACCTCGCGGCCTTCGAATTCCGTGGTGATGGTGGGGTTCCCTGTAAGACCCTCCTGGACCTTGAGTGTGGCGCCTAAATAGGCGACTCTTCCGTAGCTATGCTCTCCCGACTCTCGGTCGTCTTTCAGTTGATCCGGCGTCCCCAGATGGATGTCGCAGGAGCATTCTTTCAGGTCCACCGTGATGACGTTCCCGTTGGGGTCCCTGCGTTCTTTTCGTCCTTCCCATACGTCGTATTCTTCTTTGGTTGCCTCTACCCAAGAGTACTCGGTGATCTCCTCGTTCTCCTCGCCCGGCACCAGGTGGGTTTCCTCTTTCAGAATCCAATACTTGATTTCCTGCGCCTGCGCGTCCGCATCTTCCCCGAACAACAGATGCTCATTGGCGTACACCGATATAACCCGATGGATGGGGCCTTGGGATAGCCCCACGAACATGTCCATTTTCTGTTTTTTATCGTCGTAGAACTGCTGCATGAAGACGTTACCGGCGACTCTTACCCTGCCGTAGCATATGGGTATAGGCAGCATCTGAGATTTGGTGTTGTGTATTTCGCTGAAAGAATAGTTAGGACTGGAGCTCCCGAAGTCCATCGAGGGCTGATCGAAGAGGGAACCGATGGAGGCTCCGAAAAGCCATCCTAATCCAGCAGAGCTAACAAGCCCCCAGGTCGCTAATGTAGATCCAAACGCCGCTCCTAACAGCCCTCCGATTACCGCTCCCGCCATGTGTACACCCCCTTCAGGTACCGTCTATACGCCGGTGTCAGTCTCGATATCCTGCTGGTTTTTCCCTCGAAAATATGCAAAAAATGGGTCCGGTCCGTGAAGGTGGCCACATGCCAGCAGACATCGAAAAAGAAAAGCCCCACGGCTCCCGATTCCGGGGATTCCGCAGGGCTGAACAGCCGCTCCACTTCCGTCTTGATGATCTCCGATTTCTCGTATTGGTCTCCCTGTCCGTAGTCCTGAGGAAAATCCAGCTCTCGGCCGCATAGCACTTTCTGCGCCAGCACCGCCAGCCCCACGCAGTCCAGGCCGTCCAGGTCTCTACCATGAACCACCCAGGGGATCCCCACCAGGTCCGCCAGGGTCATTTGAGATTGACCGTCCTCGGGTCCTTACTAGACGGCAGGTGCGGAAATCTGCTGAGGTGATACAGCTCACGAGGTATAAGGGCCGCCACGCTGCGCCCGGCGGAGATGTTCACCGAAATCTGCGATTCGGTAATTGTCGGGGCATCCATGATCCCGACAAAGGTAGTCATGCCGATCCACGTCGATTCGTTTAACACGGCGTGGATAACAGTTATCTTCCCGTCCTTTATCCGGTAGTTCTTGGCGTATCCGCTGAACTGGTTCGGCAGGTTGCAGAGGGCTACCGCTCCGGAGGCTTTTTCCATGTCCTTGCTGGCCTTCGGCGCCGATATACTGAGGGGGCTGGGCAGATAGGTCTTGCCCTCATAAAGGATCTCTGCCGAATGGTCCGTAAAGTACAGTTCGATCGTGGTGGACGGATCGTTCACCGCAGGAAGGCTCGGTATTCCCACCAGCCAGGCGGTGATTATCTCCGGCTTTTCTGCCGCGGCTTCGTAGGCAGTGTAGGCTCTGGGCATTTAGAGGACCTCCTTCAACACGACTTTGGAGATCTCTCCAGACCTCGTACCGTTCCACGATGGAGACAAACTCTCCTCTCCGAATCTCACCGACACCGTTTCGCCGGTGTCCGGTACGATCCACGAAAAGGCCTCGAAAGGTCCCTTGCGGGCATCGAAAAAAGCTATGATTCCCCTGATCGTAGCAGCATCGGCCCTAAAGGACAAAACCCATTCTCGGGGATATCGTCCCTTGAATTTCCGCTGTTCCCTGCCGCCCTCCAACGTGGACACCAAAACCCTGTACCCAGGCTTGGACTGCCACGTATAGAGAGGCACATAGTCGAAAATCTCCACGATATCAGCCTCCTTTTACGACCTTTCGAGTTACGCCGTTGTTCGTATAATCCTGGGCGAACACCCCGGTAATCGCTCCCGGGTTCCTACGGCAGACATCCGCAAAAGATTGAGCATCGACAGCCTGGATATAGTAATTATGTATTATCGTGGCCCCGCCGGAGCCCCCGGAACAGTCGGCAGAAACACCGAGTTTGCCATCCACTCCACGCTTCAGAGGCATTATCGCCTCCGGACCAGCCTCTCCCATAAGCCCTATTCCGGATGCAAACGGGAAGATCATAGGCGAATTCACTACGCCACCGTCCGCAAATGCCAGCATCTTCCCTCCGGAAAAAGCCGCCCCATCCGCAAAACCCAACCACCCGCCGATCAACTTCTGCAACGCACTGGAGGCGATGCTTTTTGCCACATTTTGCAGGGCATCTCCCAAGTCTTTAGCGTTCACGATAGCGTCCGCAAGGCCTCGGGCCAGGTCGTTGGCCCAAAGCTTCGTCATGTCTGAAACGTCGGAGGTGGTATCCTTCACTCCCTTTTGAGCTTTTTCGATGGCTTTTATCACCTGTGGGAATTCGGCATACTCGGACTTAAGGGATTCCAAAACATCCAACCACTGATCTTGGGTTATCGTCCCCTTGGACAGTTCCCCGTTCAATCGAGCAAGATCCTCGTTGACCAAAGACGACACGATGCTCTGCGCCTCGGCAAACCCCTCTCGCAATTTATCGGTCCAGGTCGACGGATCGCCCATATCGACCCCATCGAAGCCGGACATCAAATCGGAAACTCTATCTTCAGAGGAGGTGAAGCCCTGTGAAAACTCCCATCTGGACAGGGCCTCGGCCCGTTTCGCCGCCGCTTCCGCCTCCCGTGCAAGTTCCTCGTTCTGCGATTTTATATTGTCGTTAACCTGCTTCTCCAGATCCACTACAAGCTTCCAGTCGTCGGACAGCGGCTTGAGCTTGCCTTTCCATTCCTCCAGTATCGGCAGGAAAGCGGAACCGTCCTCGTTGAGGTAGCGTATCTTATCCCTCATGAGATCGACGGCCTTCGCTGCCTCCGAAATAGACCTTCCTACCTTCTTGCCGTCTCCGCCGAAAGGGATCCCCTCAAATGATCGAGAATTTACGGAAGCCTTATAGGAGGTCAGCTCGCTCAGAATCCGTTTTATCTCGGGATCGTTCTCGAACTCGGTACCCTTCAAAGAATCGGCCATACCTCTCAACTTCAGGTACGCAGACTCCTTCAGATTGGAGATATCACCGTCGGTATCCCGTACGTCAGCCTTGAATTTCGCCAGGGCGTTACCCATCTCTTCGAGAACGGACCTATACATACGCCCATCCTCTTTGAGTTTTAGATCTCCCCTGGCATTGTTCAGCTCGCTTTCTTTTTTCTTTATCTCCGAGTCAGCCGACGTGGTCGTCCTGGAGGCACCTATCATGGTGAGGCTTGCCCGTTCCATTTCTTTCTTCTGCGCCTCGTTCAAGACAGCCAATTCCTCAGAAAGTTTTCTTACCTTCTCGCGAGCCTCGTCGATCTTGCGATCCCACGTCGTTCGGCTCAACCCCATCAGGGCTTCCTTGGTATCCCGAACCTGTTCCTCAAGGCTCTTCATGGCCCCTTCGGTTTTTTCGGTCTCTGAAGTCATATCATAAAAACCGGATATGACAGGGGGTATCACCAGGGAAAGCCCCACTAAAACAGCGGATACGGCCAGCATAGGACCGGTCGACATGGCACCGTTAAGTCCCAGCACTGCCCCTTTTGCCGCAGCCGTGGCAGCGGAAAAAGACGCTAAGGCTTCTCCCGCCTTCAACATTCCTCCATAAAGCTTGACAGCACCTTTTCCCAAGGACCTGAATAACGTAAGGGTCTGGCCAGCTCCGAATAAAACCGGGCCTACTGCGGCAGCTACGGCGGAAAAGGCAACAACGCTGCTTTGAGTACTGGAGCTTAGACGTGAAAAACCTTCCGCAAGGTCGACCGTCATATCCACGACGTCCACTAGGCCGGGAGCGAGGTGATCTCCCAAAGCGATGGCCGCCACGTTCAGACGGTTCTGCAAAACCTTCAGCTGAGACCCTGTGGTCCCGTAACGCTTCTCGGCCTCCTCCAGCAAGGCGTTATTCTGCTCCCAAGCCTTTCGCCCTATCTCCATAGCCTCGGAGAACGTATCGCTTGCTCCGGCGGCCCGCAAAAGCGAATCGGTCAGCCGGATCTCGGTAATCCCCATATCGTTCAGAACCTGAATAGCCGACGTGCCCGAACCTTCCAGATCGCTCAAGCCATCAATGAACGCAAGAATCGCCTTTCCGGGATCGACATCGAAAGCCTTTTTAAACTCCTTCTGAGTCATCCTTGCGACCGATGCAAAAGAGCGCAGATCTTCGTTGCCCGTGGCTACAGCGGTCTTTATGCGGATCATGAGCTTTGAAAACGACGATCCACCGGCCTCAGCGTTGATCCCAACGGAGGACAAGGCCGCAGACATGGCCATAATGTCCGATTCGGACATGCCTATCTGAGATCCGGCACCGGCCAACCGTTGCCCCATGGCCACTATGTCCTTCTCCGTCGTGGCCAGGTTGTTGCCTAGATCAACGACAACGCTTCCCAATCGATCGAAGTCGGTCTGACTCATCCTCGTCACGTTGGCAAACTGAGCCAGAGAGGATGCGGCCTCCTCCGAGCCGAGATTCGTCGATTCACCCAGGTCGATCATCACTCTCGAGAAAGACAGGATGTTATCCGTGTTGATGCCAAGTTGGCCCGCCGCTTCCGCCACATGGGAAATGGCCTCGGCACTGGCCGGGATCTCTTTGGACATATCGAGGATCCCGTTACGCAGCTTCTTTATCTCAGCCTCCGTCGCATCGACGGTTTTTTTCACCCCGGCGAAAGCGCTTTCGAAATCGATGCTCGCCTTCACTCCGGCCACGCCTACGGCCGCCAGAGGAGCGGTAAAAGCGGTACTCAGGATTTTTCCTTCCCGCTGCATATTGGTCGACATCTTCCGCATCTTGTAGTCTATCCGCTTGAATCCTCGTTCGAGCTCGGTCAGATCGGTGCCGAACGCAAAGACTACCTTCTTTCTGGCCATACGCTACCGCCCCCCTTTCTCGACCTTTTTTCTCCGTACCTTCTCTTCCAGGAACTCCCTGTACTCTCCCTTTCCCATTACCTGACCATCGACCCAATAACCGACCAGATCGGCTATGTTTATGGAATGCTTAAGGTTCCCCGATCCGTTCAGAAGCCAGCAGGCCATCTGAGCCCGCTTCTGGCTGTCCAGGTACTCCCTGTAACGCCAGGCTTCAAGCAGGTCTTTCGCCTCTCCCCAGGTAAGAATCCATAATTCCGAGGGTCTAAAACCGAGAGGACCGAGAAGAGCCAGCACGACATCGTCGCAGGCCTTTTCCCAGTCCTCTCCGGTCAGTTTTTTTCGCTTTCATCCTCTTCCGCCGGGTCAGCGGCATCGAAAAACTGTCTGCCCAGGATCCTTTTAAAGGATGCCCCAAAAAGTCGTATCGCCTTTTGGACTGCCTCGAAATACAGCCCCTCTTCTTTATCCAGATCGTCGCCGACTTGATCAACCGTCAAAGTCGGGTCCTTCCACAGCAACCCGGCCCAGATAATAGTCGTTCCGAAGGATATGTCCGTAGGGTTTACGCCTTCGGTCAGCATCTCCCGAGAAGTCTTGCCTATTTCCCCTTCCAGAGCGCGAACGGCGTTTATTCCGTACTTAAGCTCCATGTCCATAAGCTACCTCCTCCTATACGACAGTTGATTCCGTCAAAGCTCCGCTCCCCTGAAATGAAATGGAGAGACCTACCGCATCCTCGGTGGCTCCGGAGACATTCCACGCCGTTACGTAGGCAGTCCCTGTAAGCTCAGGTTTTCCGGTAGCATCTCCAAGAGGATAGAAAGTCAACGTCACCGCAGTACCTGCTATTACCTTGGACGAAAGCTCCGCCTGAGCCGAATCGGTAGGATCGTAGAAACACTCTAGACTGCCGCTCCAACTAGCCTGCCCCACCAGATAATTCTTCCAGTCCGTCGATATAACAGACGCATCTATGGTTCCCAGCGATGTATCGAGAGAAAACGATTTCACTTCTCCGAAAGCCGTAGGGGTTCCACTTACGTCTATATGTACCAGTGCTTTTTTCGCTGTAGATGCACCCATATTCTTTACCTCCCGTCATAACCCTTTATCGTCAAAACCCCGTGATACCATCCGGAAGGAATCCTGGATGACCGGGCAACGTCCTGTAAAACTACAAGTTCCTCCGCAAACCATTCGATCGGCAACGACGCCAGTATCGTGTCGGCGATCTCCAGGACCTCTTTCCGACCCTGATAATCGCTCCAGATATGGAGATCCACGTACCAGCTGCGATCCGAGTCGTCCAGCAAACTCCCCCGCAAACTCTGAATCTGTCCGACCTGGACATACGGCCCAGGCTGTCCCTCCGGAACCAAATCGAAAACGCCCTCGACTTTCGCCGAGAGCGTCTCCGTAAGAAACTTGTAAACCGCCTTTGTCGTATCGATATGGCTCATCCGCCTACTCCATTCTTAAGAACTGTCATCATGGTTTCGACAAGTTTTTCCTCCGTCTCAGTTTCGTGGGCCCTAGCCGCAGGAAACAAAAACGGGTGAGGACTGGAGTTCTTAGTTCCGAATTCCACGAAACCAGCGTAGTATGGGTCACCTCCGCTCACCTTTCCCCCCGCCGAGACCGTGGCCGACAAGCGCTTCTTCGACACGAAGGAACGGATCGACTGTTTAAGCACTCCAGTGTCAACGGGAACCCTTCCTTTAGCATCCTCTTTTATTGCTTCGGCCTGCTCCTTAAGCACATCCCCGGCTTCTTCTCGAACCTCGATGCCAGCCTTGCGCAGATCCCGAATAAGCTCCTCCGTGCCGCTAACCTGAAGTGTTATCATTCCGGGGCCTCTAATCTGCAATCGAAATCGACCCACTCCCGACCTAAAGGACGGCAGGCCTTGACGACCAACTTAAAGCCGCGCCAGGTAACTATGTCGTTGATCTGTACGGACATTGTGATGTCAGTCTGCCTTACCCTCACGATATGGGTTCTAATCTCGACCTCTCCACCTGCGATAACGCCGTTTTCGAAGGACGGAACTCTCACGCTGGCCCACAGGACCGCAAGCTCGAGCGGGACGATGCTCCAGCCTCCCATTCCGTCCGGGGTCCTTTCCGATCTCGAGATGATCACCCTGCTTCTAAGATCTCCGATCGATGTCGTAGTCGACCTCATCAGTAGACACGCCCCATATCCAACAAAGCACCGACGCCGAAAGGGATCTCGTCCCGTCCGGCGTCGGCGGCTTCTCGATGCTGATACCAATGGCCGACAAGCAGTAAGACGGCCTGTTTCACCGTGGCGGGGATATCCTCCGGATCGTACCCCACCGTCATCACGACGGTCGCATCGCCGGTCGATTCGGACATCAGCCACCCCGAAGACGTCAGTGTATAGGCGACCGGTACTCCGTCTATCTTCAAGGCATCCACGGAGACGACAGGGGCGAAAGGCACACGCCAGGCAGGGGGGAGGGAATCGTGATAGACATAGACCTGTCGCCTGGCGTAGAACCTGCGCTGGTAGCCCTCTCCGTACTGGGTGGCAGAAATCAGCAGCGACTCTATCAGGCTATCCTCGTCGTCGTGATCGACTCTTAGGTGTTGTTTTGCCTCCTGAAGAGTCACCGGAGACGTCGGTATCCCCGCCTCTACTCGGTACATCAACGAACCCCTCCTTCTTCGCATACTCCATGCACTCATGCCCCTCTGGAATATCTTCCCCGGGAGCGAAAGAGACTTTACGGATTCCGCCAAGCCACCAGACGAAACCATGTTTTACCTTCATATCTTCGCACCGCCCCTTCTTGACAAATATTTTTTACACGTGTTATAGTCACATTAGAAAGGAGAAGCGGGATGAAAAAAATAGAGATCAACCGCAATAAGGCATACTCCTCAACAGAAATCATAAAAATACTCGAAGCCGATGGATGGCAACTCAATAAAGCGGAGGGAAGCCACCATCAGTTCAAACACCCAACTAAAAAAGGCAAAGTCACCGTCAAGCATCCAGACAAAAACGTTCCTGGTCCCACAGCAAAATCGATATGGAAACAAGCAGGGCTCTTATAGCTCTACCTACTGAAAGGAGATGAAAAGCATGAAAACAAGACCGGACAAATATCGTTATCCCGCGATCTTGGGGTATGACGTCGCCACGACACAATACTACGTCCTCTGGCCAGACCTGCCTGGATGCACCACGACCGGCACAGACGAAGACGAAGCCCTGGGAAATGCCAGAGAGGCTATGTCGTTACATCTCTGGGGGATGGAAGACGACGGAGACGCTATACCGGCACCGACCCCTATTCAGCAACTCGACTTAAGCGAGTACGAAGAAGACGGCAATAAATTCGTCGTCGTTCTCGTCGAGATATGGATGCCTTCCTTCCGGGAACGCATGGAAACGAAGGCTGTCAATCGGACGGTAACTTTGCCTGGCTGGATGGATCGAGAGGCGAAACAGGCCTCCTTGAATTATTCCCAGGTATTGCAAGACGGCATTATGGAACGTCTCAAAATCAGCCGAACGGTGACGAAAGAAAAAAAAGAACGAATAGGGTTATCTGCTTGAAAAGGTAGGGGAGGATATTCTCCCCTACCTTTCTTACGCCTCGCACTTGACCAGTTTGACGGCCTCGGAGTCCTTCAGGAACCCGCCGACCCGTTTTGTCGTATAGAACCCGACGTAGGGTTTGTGTGTATATGGATCTCTGAGCATACGGATTCCCATACGGTCGACGATGGTATAGGCCTTCTGGAAGTTCCCGAAAGCCAGGCACAGGGCGTTAGCTCCGACCCCGGGCATATCCTCGTTTTCCGTAACCGGATAGCCGAGAACCAGAGAGGGCTGACCGGCCTGTAGACCCGGCTGCCAGAGATAATTCCCCTCCGAGTCCTTCCACTTGCGAATAGTGGCCAACGTCAATCCGCTCATCATCCACCTCGCCCCCGCACGATGACCCGCCTTAAGGGCATATATCACGTCGATCAGGAGATCGCTCGGGTTCGTGGCAGGGAGGTTGTCGGCAACACCGGTCTTGAGATACTGAACGGTCCCGAAGGGACGAGTTCCGTCGGCCGTATCGGCACTGTCGTAGGCGAGCAATCCCTTGGGCTTCTTACTGCCATCCCCCAAAGTGAAGGCGGCGTTCTCCGCTACTGCGAACGTAGACGACAATTCTTCGGTAAGCCAGGCCTCGACATTGAAGAAAATATCATCCAAACTCTTCTGAGTCGCCTCCGGATTGGCGTAGATCTCCCCCATGACGGGAGACACTTCGGCAAGCTTGGGCGTATCGGTTGTAGACCTGGAGTCGGTCTCACCTACCCACCCGCTACCGAGTCCATGCAGGTTGACGAGTTCCTTATAGTCCTCGTTGCCCACTGTGATACTCCTGCATATACCTCTCATAGGGGTAGACGTCTCAAGCAGACTGTAGATCTGCGTACTCAAGACTTCCGGGATGGCAAAACCGCCGTCGGTATCGCTTCCCAGATTAAGGGCCTTCGACTCGAGGTCGGACAAATCACCCTCTGTACCTTTACGCATCCAACCCATAAAGGAGGTTTTATGCTCCTCCGCAGCGGCCTTGTCTTCGTCTCCTCCCACCGCTCCGGGGCGGTTCATCTTGGCCTCGAGGGCGGCTTTTTCCTCCTCGATCCGTTTGATCTCCTTTTCGAGATTGGCCAGCTTACTCTCGAACTCCGCTCCGGATCCGCCTTTTTTCATCTCCTCGAGGCGGGCATCGTTAGCGGCCTTATACTCCTCGAACGCTTTCTGCAACGCTTCTATGAGTCTTTTCAGCTCTTCCATTTTTATACCTCCATAGCTTTCAACAGATTTTTCGCCGCCTCTATTACCTGATTCTCCGTGACGGCCTCTTCGGCATCCCGCCGGGAGAGCTTGGATATAACCGTCTTCGCCTCGGACCGGGTAAGGCCCTTTGCATCCCGCAACCAGCCTTCCACGTCCCTGACCGTAGCAAGTTCCTCGACGCCTTTGACATCTCTCACCCTGGCCTCGTCGTTAGCCGGAAAAGTAACCAGGGAGATCTCCCACAAATCGACTTCCTTCAACAACCGTACGTCCTTATCCCTGTATTCGAAATCCTGGGGTACATAGCCTATAGAGAGACCGGACAAGGCTCCGGCCTTAAGCAACGCGTAGGCCTCTTTCGCCCGGTCTACATCGTCGATCAAAAGTTGACCGGTCACCTTCAAACCTCTGTCGTCTTCCGCCACGTCCGTATAGATCCCTATAGGAGCATCGGGATTATGCTGCCACAACAAAGCGGGGGTCTTCCTCTGTAAAGACTTCAGGAAGGCCCCCTTCATAACTATGTCGTCCCAGGCATCCTGAACCCCGAAAACAGATCCATACCCGGAAAAGATACCGTTCTCCTCAATCCCCTTCAGCTCGAAGGGGACGTTTTTCGTCTCCATCGTCGTCGTCATCCTTTCCGGTACTGGACATGTTCATAGGCGTCAGGTACTCGTCTCCGCCCTCTCTCGGGTTGAGATTCTCCAAGCTCCTAACTTCGTTGGGACTCATAAACCCGCTCTGGATCGCTATCTGATACGCCTGATATCTCGCCTTGATATCACCTCGCAATAGTCCGTTCACGGCAAACTCGGCGTACATATCTTTGGCCAGGCCGAAATCCCTGTTGATGGAACTCTCCATTCGTCGAAGCCATGGCATAAGGGTATAGGTCACGAACCCAATGCTCATGGACTCTATACCGGACCCCCACGACGTCGTTTTAGTCGTGCTTTGAATCATGTGCAGAGGCACCCGAAAAATCCGGGCTATATCCTCCACCTGAAACTGTCTGGTCTGAAGATATTGAAGATCCTCCTGGGAAAGAGACACGGGCTGGAACTTGGCATTCTCCTCCAGAACCGCCACCTTCCCGGCGTTCTCTCCGCTGTATAGCGCCTGCCAGGATTCCCGAAGACGCTCTATCTGCTCCTTGTCCAGACGCCCTTCTATGGAGAGGACTCCACTCGGCCTGGCTCCGTTTTTTATAAGCCGCCCGCCGTGCTTCGTAGCCGTGATGGCAAGTCCTATGGTGTCCCGATGATAAGCTATAGGGGACACTCCGGTGTATCCATCCAACGTCCGATATCTCAAGTGCCAGATATCGTCACTCCCCAACCGCCTGACGGACCCGTCCAGGAACGTCACAGAATAGACCAGCGACCAGTCCCTCTCCTGCTTAACCGAGACCATGCCGGGATGGATCGGCAGAAGCTCCCTAACTCTTCCGGAGCCGTCCCTTACCTTGTAGCAATAGGCGTTGCCACGCAAGGCGAGATGCTGCAAAAGATACTCACGAAGCTCGAAAGCTGTCATCCAGTCGTTAGGGCAAGAGTTGAATACCGACCATAACGGATGGTCTCTCGCCTCGTCTCTTCCTCCATCGTTTCGACGGCGATAGATCT
This sequence comes from Dethiosulfovibrio faecalis, assembly GCF_021568795.1. Lineage (NCBI taxonomy): Bacteria > Thermotogati > Synergistota > Synergistia > Synergistales > Dethiosulfovibrionaceae > Dethiosulfovibrio > Dethiosulfovibrio faecalis. The sequence goes on along the minus strand of NZ_JAKGUE010000026.1, from coordinate 4,728 downwards.
TCAAGGGCAAGGTGGCGACGCTCTCGGATATGAGCCCCACGCAGGAATAGACCGCGGAAGATTGCATCGCCGTATTCGCGTTGACATGCACTCCGCTGGACGACTCCCCTCCGGGATAGAACATCTGCAACGCCGAGGCATAGGAATCTGATTTCCTACGGAACAAATTTTTCAAGAATTTCAATGGACCACCTCCCTCCTACAAAACGACTATGCCTCTGCTTCTATAGATGCTCTCCTCGTTCTCCTTGGCCTGCTGCATAGCAGCTATGGCCATGACCAAGGCTACGACAGGGTCGATCTTCTCCGTGCTCTTGTCCTTGACCGGCTTGATATTCCCCGCCGGATCGGATGATATGACCACGTTGTCCGCCGCCCACGAAAGCACGGGGTTATCGCCGTGTCTCAACACCTCGTCCAGAACGGCACGCTCCAAGGTCTTGGACGGTGCAGACATGGAGGCGAATCCCTGTCCTACCGGCACAACGTCTATACCGCCCTCCTCTATCGTATGGGTTACGTTCATGGCTCCCCATCGGTCGAAACCGATCAATTCCAGCGACGGAAATACGTCCTTTATCTCGAAGATCTTCTTGAGGATCGCCGTTTCGTCTATAGCGTTGCCTTCCGTCCCTATCAGATAGCCCCGTTTCATCCAGTGATCGTATGGAACCCTGTTTTTCTTTACTCGCTTCCATAGGTTCTCCATCGGGCACCACGACCAGTTCAAGAAGTACAACAGCCGATCTTCTCCAGGCTCGAAGACCAGGGAGAATGACGCCAGGTCATCCACGCTGGCCATGTCCAAACCGCCGAAGCAGCGACGTCCCTTCAAAAGCTCGAGGTCGAAAGCACCGCCGCAGGCCTTCCACTTGTCTATGGCGAACCACCGGGTTTCCGCTCTGGTCCAGATATTGAGCCGATATCGCTTGAAGGCGTTTTCTTTCAAGGGGCTCTCCTGGGCCTCCAGGCATTCCTGACGGAAATCTTCCAACTTTATAGTCTCTCCAAGGGAGGGATTGGCCGTTTTCCACGCATCCTCGGATCTCCAGTCCATCTCCTCCTCGTCGGTGTTCCTGGCTTCGGCATCCTCCCAGTTCGTCGAGTAGATCAACGCAAAAAAGGACGGGTCCAAGACCTGTCCCTTCAGTATCTTTCTGGCGTATTCGTGCTGCTCCCAGCAGACGCTCTGGCGATCGAATCCAGCTGTGGTGATGGATACGAACAGAGGCTGCTCTCTGGCCGCACCGGCATATCGCAGGGTATCCCATAGGGCCCTCTTTTTCTGGGCGTGAAGCTCGTCGAAGACAAGCCCGGAAATATCGTACCCCTCCTTGGTCTCCACGTCGGCGGATAAGGCCTGATAAATCGAGCTCTTCCTTGCATAATAGATAGTTTTGGTCGAAGGCTTTATCCTCAGTCTTTTTCTGAGATCCAATGATTTTCTTACCATCCGAGCGGACTCGTTAAACACGATCCCAGCCTGTTTGTGATCCGCTGCCGCAGAGTAGACCTCCGCTCCCTGTTCCCCATCCGCGCAAAGCAGGTACAAAGCGATCCCGGAGCATAATCCACTTTTCCCATTTTTCTTAGGTACTTCTATGTAGGCCAGCCGGAAACGCCTGGTGCCGTCTTTACGCTTCCATCCGAAGAGCGGCGCGATGACCTCGTATTTCTGCCAGTCCATGAGCAGGAAGGGTTTTCCAGCCCATCTCCCTTTGGAATGGCGCAGATATCTCTCGAAGAAGTTGATCGCCCGTTTCGCCGACCTTTCGTCGAAGTAATACCCCGTCTCTATAGCGTGTTCATCCGCGATGGAGGTCTTAAGCCTTGCCGGATTTAAGACGACTTTCGGGTATTTTTTAGCTTCGTCCGGCCTGTACCACCGCATCAATCGAAATCATCCTCGAACTGATCCACCTCCTGATCCTTGGGCAGAACCAGGCGGCACCTCGAAGACGGCGTAAGGCCGAACTCGGAACAGAACGTCCTTATGATCTGGGCGTACTTCGTGGCAATGTTGACCTCCGGACGGGCAACGACGTTTACCGCACCGGCTTTATTGACGTACTCGTAGGTCAGCCCTTTTTCGTCCAGGATTTTCGTAGCCCACAACCACTTGTCGTAGGCATCGCAGTAGACCGCCAAGGCGGTCCGATCGATCAAGGTCAGGAGGCCGATATCATGAAGCTCTTTGGCCACTCTGCGCCATTCGTTTTTGGCGGCCTGGGAAAGAGAAGACGGACACCTGGGCATACCTATAGGTTCTGAGGCATCGAGGTTGAGCTTGCGTTTCCCCGGATTTCCTTCAAGAGCTTTTAATTTATCCGGTTTAGGCACCGGTCCACGCTTGCCCATCCGCATCACCCCCCTTGCTCAAAACTTGCGGACACGAAAAGATGACCTCCCTCCGTTGTCCTAGCCCCCTCCTCGTGGAGTTTTGAGGGCCCCCTCCCTGTGGATCTTGTTATGGCAGGAATGACAAAGGCTTTCCAGATTATCGAAAGAAAGAGGATCGCCACCTAAAGCAATTTCTACCTTGTGATGGACTACATCGGCAGGGACTACTCGTCCCCGTCTCTCGCACTCTTCACATAAAGGATGCAGTCTCTTGTATCTGCCTCTCGCCTTCCTCCACACCGTCGAGTGATAGAAATCATGGCGCGTCGGCCTCGAATCGTTATATCGCCTCATCCGATCCTTTTTCCGCTTCTCCATGTACTTCTCTCCAGGCTTTCTCGGCATCTCTTTTCGCCTCCTTTTATGGCTCCACCCTACACACCTACCAGTGAAACATAAGGGGATTGTGTTGCACTCGTTCAAAGTCTTCCCGTCCCTTGCAAATACAGGTCTTAAAGCAACTTCAAACTCTATTCCGACCTGCAAGAAAGAGCTCCATTAAAGAAATAGAATCATATAAATTACAAGGCCACCTCTCTATAGTAACTATCAAGCTCGTCCTGTGTTATACCAATGTATCGCAGGGTTACCTCGGGGCTTGAGTGATTTAACATTTTCTGGATCCTGGTGATGTCCACTCCGGCCAGATAGCAGTGATATCCGAAGGTCTTACGCAAGGTGTGAGTGCCTATCCTGTCCGCCACTCCTACCGCCTTAGCCGCCTTGGACAAGGCTCTCCATGCCTGACATCTGGAGACGGGAACAAGCAGATCGCCTCGTTTTTGCCTGGATGGAAAGAGCGGTTCGTCCTTCTCCGCACCTCTGGATTTGAGGTAAAGAGCAAGGGCTGAGCGAGCCTTCTCGTTCAATGGAAAGCTTTTTGCCTTGCCGGTCTTCCCTTCTCTGAGACTCAACCTCTGAGCTATACGGATCCGGCTACCAGACCCAGACAGGACATCTCCCACCGACAGACGAAGCAAGTCCGATATACGAAGCCCTGCGTTAACCCCCAACACGAAGAGGGCGTAATCCCGCAGGTTTTTCTCCTTCAGTTTCGCCCTCACTCGGGCGATATCGCGCTTCTGTCGAAGCGGCTGAACGAACTCCATCGGATCACCTCCCCTCGCAAGACCTTCTCAACCGCTCAAGGCTCCATCCCTTCTTCGCCCTTCGCCTGAGCCAGCGCCGCATGAGGCGCACGTCACAGGGTTCGACGATAGTGATGGGATCCGCCATGTAGGGGATGGGATACCTGGCGTCGGAGACACCGACACGCAACCCGCCCCGTCCTTCCCTGCGACACCAGATAACGTACATGTCCAATCCCCTCCTATTCCAAGGTATAAAAAAAGCCCCGGTCCCGAGGACCAAGGCTTGCGCTTTTGTAGTTTATAAATCATGATACAGAACAGCCAAACTTCTGGGAGGTGAACTAACATGACTGAGAAACTCTATGATTATGATTTCGCAGAACAACTCGACGATATAGAGGCTATAGAGATCTTCCTCGAAGACGCTTTCGAGACAAACGACCCGGGCTACATAGCTCAAGCCCTCGGCGTAGTAGCCAGATCCAAAGGCATGAGCGAAATAGCCCAAAAGACCGGACTGTCCAGAGAACAGCTCTATCGAAGCCTAAGCGATAAAGGCAACCCCACATTGCAGACCCTTCTCGCCGTCCTAACGGCTTTGAACCTACACCTGAAAGTCACGGCATAGCCCCACTATGTCAATAAGAAAGATGCCCCGGCGCTGGGGCGTCGGGGCTATATCGGGAAATCCCGGGCCTGCACTCCCGGGCTGCTCTCTTGTTGTGGCACACTATCAGTATAAGGCCGCTTTCAAATTTATCATCCACGTTATCGCAACGATATAGTAACAACTATCATCGTTATAACGTCGTCATAACGTCACCATTTCAGAGCTATCTGAAACCCCTTCAGGGCATCCCGAGCTATCATCATCGGGATCTCCTGCCTCTTCCTGGTCACGGTGCCGGGCGACATTCCGACCCTGTCGGCCACTCTCTGCAACGGGGACTTCCCTCCCAACCTGGTCTTACCTGTTACGAAACGGACGTGAAGACAGAAGATCTCCCAGTCCTCGGCGAAGAAGGTCTTTATGGCTCTGGCCGATTCCACTATGGCCGGCCAGCCCGCTTTCTCTATCACCCCCCGGACCTCGTCCAGTGCTATCGTCTGGTTCAGTATCCCGTCGTGATCCGGGTCTCTGTCTATCCTGACGCCCGGGTCCTCCGCCGCTCCGGAGACATAGAGCCTCCGGCGGGTCATTATCTCTATCCATTCGTCGTCGGTCGGGGGCTCGGCC
>NZ_JAKGUE010000025.1 GCF_021568795.1 Dethiosulfovibrio faecalis | reverse complement strand
GCTTCCCGAAAGGAAGCCCCACTCTTGTCTTTTGTGCCGCGTTATTTTTACGCCGACGGGATCGGAGACTCGATCCTTCCGGGGTAGGCCTCCAGTCCGGCCTTGAGGATGTCCATGGCCTTGGCCAGGTCCTCGTTTTTAAGCACGTAGGCGAGACGGGCCTCGTTTTTACCCAGGCCGGGAGTGGCGTAGAATCCGGCCGCCGGGGCTACCATGGTGGTCTCTCCGTCCACGTCGAAGTTCTCGAGCATCCATATGGCGAACTTCTCCGCGTCGTCCACCGGCATCTTTATGACCACGTAGAAAGCTCCCTTGGGTTCCTCGCATATGACCCCCGGCATCTCCTTGAGAGCTTTATAGAGGGTGTTTCTCCTCTCCTGATACTCGGTGTTGACCTCGTTGAGGTAGCTTGCGGGAGTACCGTAAAGAGCCGTGGCTCCGACCTGTTCGAGAGTGGGAACGCATAGCCTGCCCTGGCAGAGCTTCATGACCTGTTTGGAGAAGTCCTTGTTCTTGCAGGCCAGGGATCCGATCCTGGCTCCGCAGGCGCTGTACCTCTTGGAGACCGAGTCGACTATGACCACTCGATCGGCGATCTCCGGAAGGTTGCCGAAGCTGGTGTATTTCAGACCGTCGTAGACGAACTCGCGGTAGACCTCGTCGGCGATTATGGTCATGTCGTGTTTTCTGACGATCCTGGAGAGCATGTCCATCTCGTCCCTGGTGTAGATGACTCCTGTGGGGTTGCCGGGGTTGCTGAGCACGATGGCCCTGGTCTTGTCTGTTATATTCTTTTCGATCTCTGCTTCCGAGGGGAGGTGGAAGCCCTCTTCCGCCTTGGTGGTTATGGGCACTACCTTTACGTTGATGGCCCTGGTGAAGGCGTTGTAGTTGGCGTAGAAGGGCTCGGGAACCATGACCTCGTCGCCGGGATCGCAGAGGGCCATCATGGCGAACATAAGGGCCTCGCTGCCTCCGTTGGTGACGAGGATCTCGTCTGGATCGAAGTGCATATCGTAGGTCTTGTAATAGGCCGCTATCGCCTCTATCAGTTTTGGATCTCCCGGAGAGGTGGCGTAGGCTATTACCTCCTGGTCGAACTCTCTGATGCTCTTGAGGAACGACGGGGGCGTGATTATATCGGGCTGTCCGATATTGAGGTGATACACCTTCTTTCCCTTTGCCTTTGCCGCGTTTGCTATGGGTACCAATTTTCTTATCGGTGATTCCTGCATTGCGTTGATGCGATCAGAGAACCTCACGGACAACATCTCCTCCTGAAAAAGATAGTTTTGAGATTACCCGGGTTCATGATACCATGGAACCGGTCGATTTTATATTGCGAATAATTGGTCTTGCGGTAGAGCTTTGAAGATTGTCTATCAGGGCCTTATTTAGCGGTATTGGTCGATCTAGTTATGCAATATACTGTATACCTGACCTGGCAGAGAGGTCTTGACGGAGGTGGTAGGAACAGGGACGATATGGAATCGAGTAACCTTGTCGTGTGAAGAGTGTCGAGCGATTTATCGATAATGCGTGCGAGGAGGTATCAGTCTTTATGGAAGCAGTAATGAGGATTAATGGAATAGTCAACGGTTTTGTGTGGGGGCCATGGACTCTCACCCTTTTGGTCGGTACCGGCATATACCTGACGATCATCCTAGGTGTGCCGCAGATTCGTTATTTCGGTTTTATGTTCAAAGAGGTTATAGGGCGTCTCGGCAAGAAACAGGAAAAGACGGAGGGCTCCATCTCGTCCTTCTCGGCTCTGGCAACCGCCTTGGCCTCCACGGTCGGCACGGGCAACATAGCCGGCGTCGCCACGGCTCTTCACCTCGGAGGTCCGGGAGCCCTGTTCTGGATGCTCATCTCCGCGGTATTCGGCATGACCACCAAGTTCGCCGAGGTCACGTTGGCGGTCCACTTCAGGGAGAAGGACAGCAACGGACAGTGGAGGGGCGGCACCATGTACGTTCTCGAGAAGGGAACGGGACAGAAGTGGCTCGCGTGGCTCTTCGCCTTCTTCGCTTCCTTCGCGTCCTTCGGCATCGGTAACGCCATCCAGGCCAACTCCACCGCCGAAGGCCTCGCCCTGGGCTTCGGAGTTCCCCATCTTGCCACAGGTATAGTTCTGGCCATACTGACCGCCGCCGTCATAATGGGCGGAATCAACGGGATAGCCAGGGTCACCACCTATCTGGTTCCCTTCATGGCCATCTTCTACATCATAGGTGCTCTTATAACCGTCGGAGTCAACGGAGCCAACGTGCCCGCCGCCTTCGGCAGAGCCATCAAGTACGCTTTCTCCGATCCCATGGCCATGCCTGGAGCCATCGCCGGATGGAGCATAAAGATGGCCCTCACCAAGGGACTCGCCCGAGGGGTCTTCTCCAACGAGGCCGGTCTCGGATCGGCTCCCATGGTCCACGCCGCCGCTACGGTAGATCACCCCGTTCGCCAGGGCGTCTACGGCCTCTTTGAGGTCTTCACCGATACCATAGTCATCTGCACCCTCACCGCTCTTGCCATCCTCACCACCAGCTCCCTGGTCGGGCAGCCTGAGCTCACGGGAGCCCAGCTGAGCCTAACTGCCTTCCAGGAGGTTCTGGGACAGACGGGGGTCATGATACTTTCCACTGGGCTTGCCCTGTTCTCCTTCTCCACGATCCTGGGCTGGTACTGGTATGGCGAGACCAGCGTCACCTATATCCTCGGAGACAGCAAGCCGGTCATAATGGGCTTTAAGGTCATGTGGATCCTGGTTCTTCTGGTCGGAGCCTCCGGCGGTGGCGGCAAATTCCTGTCCAACATCTGGAATATGTCTGACACCATGAACGGCCTCATGGCCATACCCAACCTCATAGCCTTGCTTTGGCTCTCCAACGAGGTGAAGAAGCTCGTCAAGGACTTCGACGACAAGCGTCGCAAAGGAATTCTGGAGTAACGTATAAAAAGCGAATCTCGGGGCGAGGTGTCCGCTGGACACCTGCGCCCCTCTTTTGCGTAATTTTTGTCTTTTGAGGAGGCGGTTATCGGTGAACTACAGGCCGAGCCGGATGGAGGTAAGCCTCGATAATCTGGCTTTCAACTACAGGTCGATCAAGAACCACGTCGGTCCCGAGGTGCAGCTCATATCGGTTATAAAGGCCGATGCCTACGGTCATGGTGTGATGGAGGTCGCCAGACGTCTGTCCTCGGAGGGGTGTCAGCGGTTCGCCGTCGCTACGTCCGACGAGGCCTTCGCCTTGAGGGACGGCGGGGTGGGAGAGGCCCTTCTGATCATGGGGCCCACGTCCTACGCCTCAGCGGGTGAGTTGGTGCGACGGAACGTAGCGGTCGCTCTCACCGATATGGATATGGCCAGATCCCTCTCCAAGGCCGCCGAGAGCGAGGGAACCCCGGCCTATGTGCACCTCAAGGTCGACTCGGGAATGGGACGAATCGGATTTCTTCCCGAGGAGGTCCCGGCTATCTTGGACGAGCTGATAGCCCTTCCGGGGGTCGTGGTGGAGGGGCTCTTCACCCATTTCGCCACCGCAGACGAGAGACGACTGGACTACACCGAGTCCCAGTACCGCCGATATCTGGACGTGTTGGCCATGTTGGAGGACAAGGGAGTGAGGATTCCCGTCAGACACGTCTGCAACAGCGCCGGAACGTTGAATTCTCCGGAAAAGCATCTGGACGCCTGTCGTCCCGGGGTGATCCTGTACGGAATGTGGCCCTCGGGGGATTGCATCAGGCCTATAGAGCTCAAGCCGACCTTCGAGGTCAAGACAAGCATAGCCATGATAAGAAATCTGCCTCCGAGAAGCGGGGTCGGGTACGGACTCAGATATATGACCAGGGGCGACGAACGTATAGCCGTTTTGCCCATAGGCTACGCCGACGGCCTCTCAAGAGCCTTCTCCATGAGGATCCAGATGCTCGTGAAGGGAACCAGGGTTCCCCAGGTCGGCAACATATGCATGGATCAGACCATGATAGACGTGACCGGTCTGGACGTCTCGGTCGGAGACGAGGTTGTTATAGTGGGATCTCAGGGAGACGAGATAATAACCCCGGACGAGCTTGCCGGAGCGAGACATAACACCATAAACTACGAAATTCCCATAATGTTCAGCAAGCGGATCCCCCGTGTGTATGTATAGCTGCGGGGCTTTTTTGAATATTGAAAATATATATTCTTGATATTTTTTGATCAAATTGCGGGATACGATTGGTATTGCCACCCAAATGGTGTTAATATCATCAAGGATTGTGGTCACCTTGCGACCTAAGAGGTCGCATATTTTGCAGGAGGTGTATTTTCATGGCAGTGGTGAAACGTACTTCCGATAACGTACTGCTCGATACGGCCCTCAAGAACTTTTACGCCGCGACGGAGGAGATGGGACTCGAGGACGGACTGGTAGAGATTCTCAGCCGTTCGGAGAGAAAGACCTGCGTCTCTATCCCGGTCGAGATGGACGACGGGACGATCAAGGTCTTCGACGGATTCCGCGTAGCTCACTCCTCGGCGGTAGGACCGGCCAAGGGTGGCGTTCGCTTCCATCCCGAGGTGTGTCTTGACGAGTGCGAGGCTCTGGCCTTCATGATGACCTGGAAATGTTCCCTGGCCGGTATCCCTTACGGCGGAGGCAAGGGTGGAGTCTGCTGTAACCCCCTCGAGATCTCTCCCAAGGAGAAGGAGCGTATCTGCAGGACCTTCGCCGCTCGGATCGAGCCGGTCGTAGGAGCCTGGACCGATGTTCCCGCCCCCGACGTCAACACCGGTGGACAGGAGATGGTATGGTTCATGGATACCATCAGCAAAATGCGCGGACGCCTCGAGCCGGCGATCTTCACAGGCAAGCCCATCCCTCTGTGGGGGTCCAAGGGCCGTAACGCCGCTACCGGACTGGGAGTGGCCACCTGTGCCATAGAGCTGATGAACGCACTCGGAAAGCCGGTCAAGGGTGCCACCGTGGCCGTTCAGGGCTTCGGAAACGTCGGAACCTTCGCTGCCTTGACGATGATAGACGCCGGAGCCAAGGTCGTAGCCATCAGCGACATCACCGGAACCTACTATTGCAAGGACGGTCTGGACATCAACAAGGCCTTCGACCATGTCTCCAACCATCCCAAGAAGCTTCTCGAGGGATTCGAGCAGCCCGGTCTTGAGAAGAGGGATCTCGCTGCCCTCGTTACGACCGAGTGCGACATCCTCTTGCCCTGCGCTCTCGAGGGAGCCATCAACGGTAAGAACGCCGACGAAGTCAAGGCCAAGTACATCGTAGAGGGGGCCAACGGTCCCATCACTCCCGATGCGGACGCCGTCCTCGACGGTAAGGGAATCCTGGTCGTTCCTGACTTCCTGGCCAACTCCGGCGGAGTCATCGGGTCCTACTTCGAGTGGTGTCAGGACCTGGGCGGATTCTTCTGGACTCAGGAGGACTACAACAACCGTCTTCTCAGGATCATGAAGGACAACTTCAAGACGGTATGGGACTACTCTCAGAGCAAGAACGTCAAGATGCGCAGAGCCGCCTTCATGGCAGCCATCCAGCGTGTCGCCGACGCCGTAAAGATGAGAGGCGTGTTTATGTAGAACCGAATATAAAGTTGTTTAAACGAGGCCGATCGATTTTTCGATCGGCCTCGTTTTTTCGTTTTTCGGGGTTGACGTATGGAGAGATCAGCTTTATAGTATCAATAATCGCTACTGATATTGATAGGAGGCTGTCATATGTATCGTATAGGAGACAAGATCGAGGATATCAAGACTAACGCTTTTCATCAGGGAGACCTGAAGGAGATAAAAATGTCCGATTACGAGGGGAAATGGAGGGTTTTGTTCTTCTATCCCGCCGATTTTACCTTCGTATGTCCCACCGAGCTGGGCGAAATGGCCGATTACTACGATAAATTCGTGGAGGAAGGGGCCGAGATCTTCAGCGTCAGTACCGATTCAGAGTTCGTCCATATGGCCTGGCACGAGGCATCTCCGACGATCGCCAAGATTCGTTTCCCCATGTTGGCCGATCCCAGCGGCAAGATAAGCAGGGATTTTGGGGTATACTTGGAGGACGATGGAGTAGCCCTTAGAGGGACCTTCGTGATCGATCCTCAGGGGGTGCTGAAGGCGGTGGAGATACACGATCTCGACATCGGAAGAAGTGCCAAGGAGGCTCTCAGAAAACTCCAGGCCGCCAAGTTCTCCGCCGCTCACGGTCAGGTCTGTCCCGCAAGCTGGGAACCCGGTGACGAGGGAATGGTCCCGGGCAAGGATCTTGTAGGAAAAATATAGGAGGAGATGGTATCATGGGTTCCGAGGAAAAAATTCTGGAGGCTCTTTCCGAGAAGGCCATGAAAGCCGGAGAGATTGCCGAATTTGTCGGCCTGGACAAGGACGACGTATCCAAGACGTTGAAGACCCTTAAGGCTAAGGGCAAGGTGATATCCCCCAAACGCTGTTATTACGGACTACCGGAGTAGGTGATTTTGTGGCCATGCAGAGAAGATCAAGACAGAGGGACGCCATACTAAAGGTCCTTGAGATGGAGGGGGTTCACCCTACCGCCGAGGACGTCCTCTTGGAGGTCCGCAAGGAGATCCCCAACGTAAGTCTCGGGACGGTCTACAGGAATCTGGACCAACTCTGCGAGGCCGGAATGATCTGGAAGGTCCAGGTAGAGGGGGAGCCCTGCCGCTACGAGGGCAACCCGGACAGGCATCTTCACGCTGTCTGTCCCTTCTGCGGCGAGATAAGGGACGTCTGGCCCTCCGGGGATCCCGTATCCCGCGATTCGCTCCCGGAGGAGTTCGCCGAAGCGGAATACAGGCTTTTGCTGATATCTCCATGCAAAAAATGTCGTCGCAAGGATTTAAAACCCGCCGGCCCGACATAAGGGGGGGGCGGGCGCTTTTTCGTCGAGTTTTAAGGGTTCAATCTGTAGATGGTCCTGGGCCAGGGTATTACCTCTCTGATGTGATGCAGGCCGCATATCCAGGCTATGGTCCGCTCCAGTCCGATACCAAATCCGCTGTGGACGAAGGTACCGTATCTGCGAAGGTCGAGATACCATCCGTAAGAGTCCATGTCCAGACCGTCCGATTCCATCCTGGCGGTCAGTTTATCCAGGTCGTCCTCCCTCTGGGATCCTCCGATGATCTCTCCGTATCCCTCCGGGGCCAGCAGGTCGGCACAGAGCACGGTCTCTTTGTCGTCGGGGTTTTCCTTCATGTAGAACGCCTTGGCCCCCTTCGGGTAGCACTCGACGAAGACGGGTCTGTCGTACTGTTGGGTCAGTATCGTCTCGTCCTCCGCTCCCAGATCGTCTCCGAATTTTATGGAGCTTCCCAATTCGTTGAGCTTCTTCACCGCGTCCCTGTAGGAGATGCGGTAGAACGGTCCTTCGAGAACCGTATTGAGGGGGGAGATGTCTCTTTCCAGGAGGGTCAGCTCCTCTTTGCAGTGTTCCAGCACCTGTTTCACCGTATAGCTTACCAGGGCCTCCTGGAGGTCCATGTTGTCCTTGTGGTCGTAATAGGCCACCTCGGGTTCCAGCATCCAGAACTCGGTGAGGTGTCTTCTTGTCTTGGATTTCTCCGCCCTGAAGGTGGGGCCGAAACAGTAGACCTTCCCGTAGGCTGCTGCTGCCGCCTCAGCGTACAGCTGTCCCGTCTGGGCCAGATAGGCCTTTTGGTCGAAGTAGTCCAGCTCGAAAAGGCCGGACGCTCCCTCTCCTATGGCTCCGGTTATTATGGGGCTGTCCACCAGGAGGAAGTCTCTGTCGTGGAGGAACTGTCTCCAGGACCAGACTATCCTCTCCCTGATCGTCATGATAGCCCTCTGCCTCTGGCTCCTCAGCCAAAGGTGGCGGTTGTCCAGCAGGAAGTCCACTCCGTGGTCTTTCTTGCCTATGGGATATTCATCGGTTGGGTTGTGGTTTGTCTTTATGCTCGTGACGGTGAGCTCCACTCCCGACGGGGCTCTGTCGTCGGACCTGACCGTCCCGGTTATCTCCACCGATGCCTCCATCCAGAGTTTCTTGGCTGCTTCGAAGTCCTCCGGGGAGACCTCTTTTTTTACCATGACGGCCTGTACGAATCCCGAGCCGTCCCTTATCTGGAGGAAATGTATCTTTCCTGAGCTTCTCTTGTTGTACATCCATCCTCTGATAGTAACTTCTTCCTCAACGTGTTGCGGCATGTCCTTGATAGCGATCCACGGCGTTGCCATAAGCGAGACCTCCTCGTCGGATTTCGATCTTCCCGAAATAGGGCACGTATATGATACACTAAGTTTGAGATTTCATTTTGCAATGGTGGGAGGGGTTCCGTTGGATCTACCTAGACTTCTTATAGCCGATGAACGGAGAGAGGGGACGATTCCTCCTGGTATAGTGGTTGCCGCCACGTTGAAGTCCCTTGGGGTTCCCCTGAGGCTTTTTTGCGGCTGTATGGACGAGAGCTATATCAGGATGTTGTCTCTCGGTTGCGATCAAGAGGTGTTCTCTATCGATCCTTTTCAGTTTCGGAGCGAGGCGGACCTTCGCCTTTTCTTCGGCACCGCCGCCAGGAGCGATAGCCTCAATCTAGTGTTGTCCCCCTTGGGGTCGATGGTTTCGGAGGATCGTATGTCGTTGGATAGAGGCACCGCCGATTTGGCCCGAATGTTGGACGTAGGGCTGGTGGCCCTTCCCCATGCCAACCCGGTGGCTTCTCTCAGTTCAAGGATAATGAAGGGCGTCTACGAGGACCTGAAGGACGGGGAAGTCGAGATGTATGGGGTCCTTTTTTCCTCGGTCCTGAATCCGAGGGAATACCAGTTGTTGGAGGTCGAGCTTGGCAGGATGGTCCCATCGATGTCCCTCGGTTATATACCTCGTTATATGGAACGTCGATCTCTATCTCTGGTGGAGCTTTGCTCCGATCCCAGGGTGGCCCAGCCGATAAAGACCCTAGGGCATCAGCTCAAGGGAATGACCGGACAGATCGATTGGGAGCCCATCCTGGCCTTCGGGAAGCGTTCGATGGATATGTCCGTCCCGGATAGACGGATCGAACCGGTGGCAGGAAGCCCTCTAGTCGCGGTTATCACCGATCATTCCACCTCTCTTGGTGTGGACAACGATCTGCTTTTTTTCAGGACCATCGGCTGCAGGGTGGAACAGGTCCCTTTGCTTCAGGGTGCAATCCCCCCTGATGCCGCAGTGGTCTACGTGCCTCACGGTTTGCCCCAAGTGGCTATGAAAAGGCTTCAGCTGAACGAAAAACTGTACAATCAGATAAAGAGCATGCCTGCTAGGAGGGCCTTCGCCTTGATCAACGGTGGTTTATCCGCTCTGTGGGGTAGATGGTATGCGTTGTCCTCCGAACCCAGAGACCGAATGCCCGGCTTCAACGTCATGGAGAGCGAAGGTTTTGTCCTGGGACCTCGTTTCAAGGGGACCGGAGTTCCTGTCGAGATGGTCCCTTTCGAGGGGGGGGGCACGAAGGTTCTGCCTCTCGACGAAGGGGATAAACTGAAAGGTTTCCTTCCTGATTACATGAAAAGTGCCTTGGGCGTCCCCGGACGGGGTATGTGTGGTTGGTCCGTCAAAGACCTCGTAGAGAAAGAGCCTCTGGGAGAGGCCGGGTGGAAGATCGGAGAGGTCGTCGGTAGCCATGCCAGGGTGGAGCTTTGGAGCTGCCCTGAGGTTATCAAACGATGGATAAGGCAGGTGGGACGATGATGGAGGGGCCATCTCGCATAGAGAACAGGGTGTCCGAGGTATGGAATGACGGCGATCCTGTCTTGTGGTGGAACGGTGACTGGATGACCGCCGGGAGGCTGTTCGAGATGGCCGACGGTTCCCAAAAGGTCCTGTCCGATGGTGGTTTTCGAAGGGGCGACAGGCTAATGGTGCTGATGCCCAACTGTCCTGCCCTGTTAGCCTTGTCCATCGCCTGTTGGCGTCTTGGGGGCACGGTCGTTCCGGTCAATCTCCAGGCTGGACAGGAGGCACTTCTGTCCTCTATCGATGCGGTAGAGCCCTGTGCTATCGTGGTAGAAGGTTCCTTGAAGGGCTCTTTTTCCTCTCTTTTGGAGAGTTCCGTGCCGGTTTTTCCGGTGGGCCTGGAGGCCCCCCTAGGCGAGTTTCGGGGAATAGACGTCCCGACCTCGGAGGACCATGTCGCGTTGCTTTTTTCGACCTCTGGGACGACCGGACGTCCTAAGGTCGTGCCTGTCTCACACGAAAACGTCCTGAGCGACATGGATCAGGCCCTGAAACAGGTGTCGGAGATCTCTGACGGCGAGGTCTTTCTCAACGTCCTTCCGAATTTTCACACCCTGGGATTCATAGTTAGTGGCCTTCTGCCTCTGCTTTTCCGATTCCGTCAGGTGATTCTTCCCTCGTTCATGCCGGTCGACAGAACCTTGAAGGCCATAGAAGCCTCCGGAGTTACGGCGATAGTCGCGGTTCCCACTATGTTGAGGTTCATGGTTGCCGCCGGTTTGAGGGCGGGAATGAACTTTCCCTCGGTTCGTCTGGTCATAAGCGGAGGCGATCGTTTTTCCGTAGATCTCGATTCCCGGGTAGAGAAGGTTTTCGGGGTGCCGGTTCTGGAGGGTTACGGGTTGACCGAATGTTCCCCCATATTGGCGGTAAATCCCTCTTACGAGGCCCGTAAATTAGGCACGGTCGGTCCCGTCCTGGGCGATCTGGAGTGGCAGATCCGCGGCTTGGACGGAGAGGTCAAGGAGGAGGGCGAAGAAGGTGTCCTGTGGGTCAAAGGCCCTTCCGTTGTCTCGCGTTATTTCAGGAATCCCGAGGTGTCGGTCGAGAAATTCGTCGACGGTTGGTTCAATACCGGTGACGTGGTATCAATGGACGGCGATGGATACGTCAGGATAATGGATAGGGCTGGGGACATGATAATAGTGGGAGGTTTTAACGTCTATCCTCAGGAGGTCGAGGCGGTGTTGGCCTCTTATGCCGGGGTAAGAGAGGCCGCCGTTGTCGGGAAGAAAAATTCCTTCAGCGGTCAAATTCCCTATGGCTACGTGATATTGGATCCCGAAGCCTCTGTGACATCGGCGGAGCTGATCTCTTACTGCAAGGGACACCTAGCCCATTACAAGGTTCCTCGGAAAATAGAGATGGTGGAGGACTTCCCCAGGAACAGTCTGGGCAAGGTGCTGAGGAGGGCTCTCCGGGATGACTTGAATCGAGGAACGAGATAAGGGGCAAGGGGAACGAATTTAACGGGAGACCGGTTTTACGCCTCGGTCTCCCGTTTTCTGCCCTATAGCCCCAGTGCTCTTATAGCGTCCTCCACGTTGGAGAATCGGAACTCGGCGTCCTTCAACATAGTCCCTATCGCCATGAAGTCTCCTCTGCCGAGGGCCCTTAGGGATGCTCTGTCGCTGGCTGTATCGCCGAAGAAAAGGGGCCATTTTCTGTCCAACCTCCTACACAGCAGATCCAGCCCCTCCGGAGACGGTTTTTTTATCCCGTCGTCGGAGCATATGGCCATATCTCTAGGAAAGTCCTCCCAGCCCAGAACCTCCAGAGCCAGGATAAGCTCCTTTCTGGATCTTCCGGTGTATATGCCTACTGGAAGAGGGATCTTTCCCCAATGACGTTTTATCATGGGAGTCTCCTCTCGCCAGAAGCCGGAGTCATCCTGTTTTTTTGGCTCTCTGCCCAGAAGCTCCCTGGTCTTGTCCGAGCCGAAGTAAAGTTCCTCGCAACATATTCTGGTCTCGTCATATGGAGCGGTCGAATTCAGGTTTTCCTCCATCCAAGCTATCAGGGTAAGCCCCGAGGTCTCTACCTTTTTCATCGTTTCCTCCCATTCCCAGGGAGAGGGGAAACTCTCCTCCAGGCTTTCTTTTCCCTTGGATGCTGCCAGAGAAACGAGACCCCAGCAGATATCGTAGTCGTCGTTCAGCAGCGGGAATTGTTTGGACGTCTCGAAGTGGCGTTGAGAGAAGGGAGTTACGTCGGATCTTCTTCCGAGGAGGTCCTTCCATATCCTGGGAATTGCTGTTTTTATGACTTTTGGAAATGATTTATCTGTGTTCATTAAAACGCCGTCCACGTCAAATATGATGCAATCGGCCTTTAGTGGTGATAGAATAGACATGAAAAACCTCCAAGGTATAGAGAATGAGTACCTATTTTAAGGCTACCAAACCGAGGTGGCAAGGGTCAAACCACCTTTTAGGGTCAAGAGAGGTCTTAGCCATGATAGAAATACCGTTAAAAAAGAGCTCGACCGTTCCCCTATACCGTCAGATGTCCGATCATCTTGAGAAGATGATAAAAAGCGGTGCCTTTTCTCCGGGGGAAAGGCTTCCGGGAAGTCGAGGCTTTGCCAAGAGCCTGGGCGTCAGTCGAATGACGGTGATGGAGGCCTTCCGTCGTCTGGAGGACCTGGGATTGATAGTCCAAAGGGGACGAAGCGGGGCTTACGTCGCCGGTAACGTCGGGGAAAGGGAGAAGGTCAGGAGTCGTTCGTCTAGCAGGTTGACCTTGGCCGGCGAGCTGCCGTCTCGTTCTCTCATCCCGGCGGAGGAATTGGCCAGGATAGCCAAGTCGGTCCTCTACAGAAGGGGGGCGGATGTCCTGAGGGAAAATCCCACTGCCGGTATAGAGGAGCTCCGTAAAGCCTTGGTGGTCCATGGCGCTTCCAGAGGGATCCCGGCGGATTGGCAGGATGTTTCGGTTACCTCAGGCGGTCGTCAGGGATTGGCCGTTTCCTTCGGGGCTCTGAAATCCGCCGGAGTATCGGAGATCCTGATGGACGGGCTGAACTATCCCGATGCCTGGAACCTCGCCATGGCGGAGGGGCTTTCCGTCGTTCCCTTTTCCCGTCCCGGAGATCCCAGGGGGGACATGGAGAGTCGTTCCTCCCACACGGCCCTGTATCTGGTTCCCAGTTTTTCCAACCCCACCGGACATACCATGGACGGATCCATCAGGGAACAGGTCCTGGCACTGTCCCATAGAAAGGGAATGTGGATAGTGGAGGACGACGCCTACGGCGAGCTTCGTTACGGCGATTCAAGCGTCCCCGCTCTCAGAGCGATGGATGACGGGAAAAGGTTGATATATCTGGGATCCTTCAGTCAGGCGCTTTTTCCCGGAATACGTCTGGGCTATTCCCTGGTTTCAGGAGAGATAAGAGGTCGTTTTCTCCGTTCCCTTGCGGAAAGAGGCGGACCGGCTTCGTCTCTGGTACAGCACGTTTTGGAGAGGTTCATCGTTTCCGGCGGTCTGGAGGAGGCTCTGGAAAGGGCCAGACTTGAGATGGCCTGTAGGATGAGATCTCTCTGTACGTCTCTTGTCGCTTCGGGATTGGGCAGTTTTTCAATACCTCAGGGCGGCATCTATCTGTGGTTGAAGACCCCTGGCGTCAGTGGGAAGGATCTGGCTAGGCTGACCTCGGCCAGGGGGGTCGAGGTCGCCCCCGGAGATAGCTTTTCTCTGAAAGGCGAGGCGGTGGAGGCTGTTCGTCTCTCGGTGAGCGATATCTCCTTAAACGATATCCCTGAGGCGGTGAAGGTCATCGCCGAAGCGTGGAGAGGTCAGTCTTCGTCTTTGAAGTAAAGGTGAATGGACTTTTTCCAGAGCCATAGGGCGGCTACCGCCGTTGTAGTCCCTCCGGCAAGACCCCATACGATGTAGTCTATCCGTCCTCTTCCGATCAGAAACCCTCCCATGCCGGCTAAAGCGTAGCCGTACAGCACGACGGTGGTGATGGATAGCAGGAGAACGATTATGCGCAATGCGGTTCCTCCTAACTGTAGGCGACCTCTAAAAACGCAGGTCTTTCGAGGGGTTGTCCAGCTCGGCCCGAACGAGACAGGGCTCATGTGTAACAACCTATCGGAGAAGACTTGGATATGACTTTTTAGAGGTTCCCTATGGATGAAGAGTTTTTGTCGCAACAAACCACTATGATATCATACCCTTTAAAAGGGGGTAGCCTCATGGATTTCTTCGCAGCGGAGAAAGCCTGGGGCAGGGCATCTCTTTGCTCTTTTGGTTTATCGAGGTGAAATGCTGCTTAGGCAGAGGCGTAACCGAGCCCGGTAGAAAACCGTCGACTCCGATCGTCCAAGGACAGTCCTCCTGCTGCTTTGGGGATTTTCTACGACAGGGAATTCAGCGAATAGTGTCGATTGGTGCATGATCTCGACGGTTCCATTGTGTATTATCTCGATATCATGGTACTATTATAACGATTGTACAATCTGTGATACCGAACGGGGGGATAAAAGACATGAAGGAACCTCGGCTTTACACTACCTCTGCCGATTACGCTTACCAGGAGTTGAGACACAAGATAGTCACCAAGCAGCTTAAGCCCGGGCAGAGGCTTCCTGAGGTAAATATAGCGGTTCAGATGGGGGTGAGTCGGACTCCCGTTCGAGAAGCGCTGAGGCGTCTTTCCAGCGAAGGTCTGGTCAACATCATTCCCAACAGCGGAGCTCGTCTGGCTTCTCCTACCATAAAGGAGATGGAAGATACCTTCATAGTGAGGGAAAAATTGGAGTGTCTTTCCATCGCCATGGCAGCCGAGAGGTTGGGGGACCGTCATTTGAGACGACTGGAGGAGCTTGTCCTGGACGAGGTCAGAGCCGTCGAAGAGAGGAATTTAGAGGCCTATCTGGAAGCTTACGAGTGGTTCCACCGTACAATAGCCGATGCCGGGGGCAATAAGGTTTTGGCCGAGTTCGTGGGAAACATACTCGCCAGGACCAACGCCTATGTAGTCTTTTACGATCCGTTCTACGAACAGGACGAAAATCCCACCTTGGAGGAACACAGATCCATACTGGAGTCCCTGTCCCATCGAGACGGGGAGATCTCGGTAGCCCTTATGAGAGCTCATCTGAGGCGATCCATGTCCTGTCTGAAAAATCCGGACTCGGACGATTGATAGTTCGATAGAGGCGGGGACTGCCCCGTCTCTTTTTTTGTCAAAAACATCGTGCCATGAGAAAATAGACCGTCTTGAGGGGAAAAAAGAGACAGAAAGCTTGGATTTAGACCACATCGAATTGGAGGATTTTGCTATGAAAGATAGAAAGCTTCCCACATTGGATCTTAAAAGAGGTTATGCCCGTATCAAAGACGAGATCGATCAGGCGGTTAAAGAGGTGCTGGAGAGTCAGTACTTCATAATGGGGCCTCAGGTCTCCGGTTTGGAGTCCGACGTGGAAAAATATCTGGAGGTCCCGAGGGCTATCGGATGTGCCTCCGGCAGCGATGCTCTGGTGCTGGCCCTCAAGGCCCTGGACCTAAAACCGGGAGACGAGGTTATAACCACCCCTTACTCTTTCTTCGCCACGGCAAGCTGCATAACCCGTTTAGGGGCCACTCCTGTGTTCGCCGACGTGGATCCCGACAGCTACAACGTGACGGCTGAAACGGTGTTGTCCAAGGTCACCGAAAAGACCAGAGCCTTTATCCCGGTCCATCTTTTCGGTCAGATGGTCCACATGGAGGAGCTATCCAAGGAGCTAGAGGCCAGAAACGTAGCGATAGTGGAGGATTGTGCCCAGGCCTTCGGTTCCTGGAGATCCATCGACGGAACTCCTGTCAGGGCAGGGGCTTCCGGGGTTCTAGGCTGTTTCTCCTTCTTCCCTACCAAAAACCTGGGAGGCTACGGAGACGGTGGCATGGTAGTCTCCAGGGACCAGGAGATGGCGGACAGAATCGCTAAGCTCAGGGTTCACGGGGCTGGCTCTACCTACTTTCACGACGAGGTGGGTATGAACAGCCGGCTGGATGCCATCCAGGCTGCGGTGCTGAGGGTTAAACTTCATCATCTGGATAGCTGGAACGAGGAACGTCGCATCGCGGCCGACAGGTATAGGGTCCTCTTTGCGGAACACGATCTTCTGGGGATAGTCACCCCTCCCGGCGAAGACGAGGGGAACTACCATATCTACCACCAGTATGTTCCCAAGGTTATGAGGGACAGAGACCGCCTTCTCGAGCATCTGGGGTCGGAGGGCATCACAGCCAGGGTCTACTATCCTCTGTCTTTGCATATGCAGAGGTGTTTCAGTTTCCTGGGCTATGATAAAGGGGATTTCCCCGTATCGGAGAGCTTGACCGAGAAGACCATAGCCCTTCCTATATTTCCGGAGATCACCGAGGAGGAGCAGGAGTGGGTAGTCTCCACCATAGCCGCCTTCTACGGAAAAAAATAGCCGGGATTCGTCTGATGTAATTTGACCTTTTGCTTCGGATATGTAAAAATACTGTTGCCTCGGGAGACTCTCCGAGGGTATCATCGTCGAAGAAAATAAGCCCCCTCTGGAGGTGAGGACATGTTCCCCTTCTTTTTCGATCCAACGATGGTCTTGCTTCTGCCGGCTCTTTTGCTCGCCTTTTGGGCTCAGGCCAGGGTCAAGTCCACCTTTGCTCAGTACAGTCATGTGGCCTCCCGTCGCGGAGTTACCGGTTCGGACGTCGCCAGGGCTCTGTTGATGCAGTTCGGCCTGTCCGACGTGCCGGTTCGCCCTATTGCGGGAAACTTGACGGATCATTACGATCCAAGAAACAGGAGCCTTAGCCTGTCCGACTCGGTATACGGAAGCACCAGTATAGCGGCTATCGGCGTAGCGGCTCACGAGGTGGGCCATGCCATGCAGCACCAGGAAGGTTATATGCCTCTTCAGTTCAGAAACGCTATAGTTCCGGTCGTCAACATAGGCTCGATGGCGGCATTCCCGTTGTTTTTCATAGGACTCCTCTTCAGAGGGCAGATCTTGATGAACGTGGGAATAGTGCTGTTTCTGGGGGTGTTGATTTTTCATCTGGTGACCTTGCCGGTCGAGTTGGACGCCAGCTCGAGAGCTCTTAAGGTCCTGGACGGAACGGGAATGCTGGCTTCCGACGAGTTGGTAGGGGCCAGAAAGGTGCTCAACGCAGCCGCACTGACATATGTGTCGGCCACGGTGATGGCCGCGGCTCAGTTGATCCGGCTTTTGGTCTTGAGAAATATGTTCGGCGGAGACGATTAGCCCTCCGGTCGGACAGAAAAGGCTTTTCAGCCGGTAGAGGCTATACTAAGATAGGGTGGCCCTCCTGATTATGGAGAGGCCACCCTTTATCGTGTAGAGAGGAGGTCTCACAGTGCCCCTTTTGATAATACTGGCCCTGATGTTCTTCATGCCCTGGTTGGGGTTTATGCTGCTTTTGGTGGTGGGATTGTTTCTCGTGGTAATGATCCCCTTGGGATTTGCGGCGAGCTCTTTTTTCTGGGCCTTGGCCGGTCCGTCCCAGCTTTTCAAGATGCTTTTCGATAAAAAGGTCAGAAAGAACCACGCCCTGGAACACGCTACAGCGAGAGTTTTATCCTACAGAGGATATCCCGGTCTTGCCGGAGAGGCCGACGGCAGGGGGTTCAGCATCAGAGGTCTCCCCGATCCGTCGCTGGTGTTTGATGCCGCTAAGGAGGCCAGAGATCGCCTGGTCTCGGGAGAGTCGGAGCTTGCCATACATCCCCGATGCGGCACCACCGTGGTGGTCGTCAATACCCTTTCGTCCCTGATATTCATAGCGTTGTTGATCGCCACCGGGTCCATGAGTCTGCTTTCCGTTATATTGGCTCTGGTGGCGGCTCAGATTTTGGGCCCGTTGGTCAGCCCCTGGGTGCAGAGACACGTGACCACCGATCCCGACGTGAGGTCTCTTCGCGTTGCCGGTGTGGAACTGCGTTCGTCGAACAGAATGGTATTCGGTGCGGCCGTAAGAATGGCCGATTCCGTCTACGTCAGCACCGTCGACGACAGCGGAGTGATAGATGCGGAGGTCGTTTAAAGTGATCGAAAAAAGGAAAAGAGAGGGCAATCGGCCTCACGGAGGAATCGGTAGAGACAGAAAGGGATCTCGAAAGAACGCGAATGGAGGGGACAAGGGCCCTCTGAGAGGCATAGAGGCGGCTTTGGAGGTATGGAGAGAGGTTCGCAGAGGGCGCTTCGCCAGCGAGAGTCTGAGGTCCATCTCCGACAGGGTATCCGAGAAGGATCGTCCCCTGGCGGCTACCTTGGTGTACTCTCTGATACGGAGGGAGTCTCTCTGGAAGGAGATAGTGGGACGGTTCCTGAAGACCGGAAGCAGCGGGGTTTCTCCTGCGGTTCGCGACGCCTTGATGGTAGGAGCCGCCGGAAGCCTGGAACTTAGGACCTTCGAACCAAGGGTTCTGGTTAACGCCCTGGTAGAATGGACGAAGTGCCGGGACGAGAGGGGGGCCAGGGTAGTGAACGCCGTACTGCGTCGCATAGTAGAGGGCGGCCCCGAGATCCTGGCCGATATAGAACGCAGTGTCGCCTTTTCGGATCTTGCCATGAGGTCCGGGGTGCCCCTGTGGGCGGCGAAATCCTGGGAAAGCTCTTTCGGTAGAACCGAAGGACGTGCCCTGATAGAACTTCACTCTCAGCCCGTATCCCTGGCCCTGAGGGTCTCTCCGGGAGTCGACAGGTCCGAGGTGGTCCGACGTCTCGAGGAAGGGGGATTCCCCGCCGTCGAGTCTCCGGATCTGCCGTTTTCTATTCGGCTGGAGGGCACGGCACTGCCTACTGGATTGCCCGGTTACGACGAGGGCAAGATAACTCCTCAGAGCGAGTCCTCCATGGTTCCTCCTCTCGCCTTTATCGGAAGAGGAAAGTTCTCTCGTCTTTTGGATATGTGTGCTGGAAGAGGCGGAAAGACCGGGCAGCTCGCCCAGGCTTTTCCAGAAGCTTCCCTGGAGGGGTGGGATCTCTCTGGGCCTAGGATAAAGGCGGCGGTCAAGGAGATGAAGCGGCTGGGAATATCCGACAGGGTCAAATTCTCCGTCGGGGACTCTCTGGAACTGGCTCCGTCTTTCATCCCCGACGGGGTTCTTCTGGACGCCCCCTGTTCCGGTAGCGGTACATGGCGTCGTCACCCCGAGTCCAAATGGAGACTCTCTCAGGATGAACTGACACGCTATGGAGCTCTACAGGCTAAACTGCTGGGTAGGGCGCTGGATCTCGTTTCCACCGGGGGAACCGTGCTTTACTGTACCTGTAGCCTTTTCCGAGAGGAAAACGAACAGGTCGTCGCCAAGGCGATGTCCGTTAGGCCCGACGTCGTAGAGCTGGAGCCGCCTCATGAGCTTGTCTCTCGATGTAGAAAGGGCCGTCCCTGGGGCTATTACACATGGCCGGACAATCCCTGGACCGACGGATTCTACATGGCTCTGTTGACTGTTACCGCCTGAGGAGGTCGAGGTCTTTTATGAAAAAAGTCATCCGTTTGAGCTTGGTATTGGTGCTGCTGGCGATTCTTGGTTCCGCCGGTGCGGTCTTCTATTCGGTCTTTTTCGGCGGAGAGTCGCTGGTAGTTCCTCCTATGGTGGGGGCTTCCGTTCTCGACGCCGTGGATATGGTGGAACGCATGGGACTTCAGGTCAGAGTGGACCAGGAGGAATCTCTCGAACCGAGGGGTACGGTTATAGCCCAATGGCCTCAATCCGGCGTCAAGGTGAACAGCGAGAAGATCATCATTCTCAAGGTCAGCAAGGGCGGATACAAGAAAGCCCTGCCAGACCTGAGGGGAATGGAGTTCTCCAGGGCCACCGCGAAGCTTCAGGAGTTGGAGTTTCTCCTTGGAGACGTCATAAGGGTGGTGAACGACAAGCCGTCGGGAGTCGTGGTGGCTCAGAATCCGGCCGCTCCCGTGATGATAAGCCGTACCAGACCGGTTGCCCTTCTGGTCAGTATGGGGCCGGAGAAAAACAGCTCCGGTAGGGTAGTGGTTCCGGATGTTCTGGGAAAGGACGAAGAGTCCGCCAGAAAACTGGTCGCTCAGAGCGGTCTGTCCGTCTCGGTGGAGTACGTCTACACCCAGTCGTCGCCTCCCGGGATGGCCATATCCCTTAAGCCTAAGGCCGGAACCTCTCTGCCCTCGGGGGCCATCGTTACGGTGAAGGTCTCCACGATGAGACAATCGGTGAAACCACCCAGACCGACGGAAAGCGACAGCCCCGCTGCGTCTACCTCCCCGGCGGAGATAACCGTTCCCGGAAGTTCTACCCAGCCTGGAACCCAAACTACCGTTCCGGTTCAGCCCTCGAAGCCGTCTTCCGGAGGTGCCAGAATCGTCGTGGTTCCCGGAGAGGATGCCTCGGGGCCGAGGCCGGCTTCTGCGCCCGACGATGGCCAGTCTCAACAGGAACCGGCACAGCAGCGTCCCGAGACCCCTCCCGCAGCGTCGGAGCCCGGGAAGACGGCCAAGATCAGATATCAGGTGCCGCCTCTGACCAAGCCGCTGGAGTTGAAGATAGAGATTATCGACAAAAATGGAGCCAGGACCTTGGTCAATAAGGAGGTCTCTGGTGGAGAATATGTCTCTCTTGACGGAACCTACGCCGGAGAGGCCGCGGTTACAATATATCTCGGAGGAGAATTCGTATGGCAAGACAGATATCGCTAGATCCGGGGGACCTTAGAATAGCCCCTTCCCTGTTGTCGGCGGACCCTCTGGCCATGTCCGACAGCATAGTGTCGCTAAACGGAACCCACGATTGGCTTCACGTCGACGTGATGGACGGTCACTTCGTCCCGAATCTCTCCTACGGACCCGCATTGGTAGGGGCGCTGAGGAAGGCTTATCCCGACGAGATCCTGGACGTTCACCTCATGGTAGAGCCTCCGGAGTGCTTCATCGAGAGTTTTCTGGATAAAGAGCCCGATTTTCTCACGGTACACGTAGAGGCTACTCCCCATCTTCACAGGGTCCTGAGCCGTATAAGAGAGAGAGGAGCACGCCCCGGGGTTGTCCTTAATCCCGGTACCCCTGTTGATGCGGTGTATCCGGTACTGTCCATGGTGGACATGGTCCTGGTCATGTCGGTAAACCCCGGTTTCGGTGGACAGTCCTTCATTCCGGAGACGTTAGCCAAGCTCGTCGATCTCTGCAGGATCAGGGCATCGAGAAAGCTGTCGTTCCTGATAGAGATCGACGGAGGCGTCGGCGCCGGCAACATTGCTGAGATAGTCAGGTCCGGAGCCGACGTGGCTGTCATGGGCAGCGCCGTCTTTGGCACAGACGATCCGGAGAAAACGATAGGAAAGATCAGAGAAATCGCCTTGGAGGGATCAAAAATATGAAAGAATCCTTTGACGACGTCAGAGAACCAGATCGCTTCGACGACGTTAAGTCCGATAACAACGAGTCCTTGACATCTTTGGGAGACAAGCTCAGAGAGGAGAGAAATCGGCAGGGTTTTACCCTGGACTACGTGGCGGACGAGACCAAGATCCGAAAGTCCTATCTGGAGAACATTGAGCTCGGCGATATGGACGCCTTCAACGGGAACGTCTACCGTAGGGGATTCGTCAAAAAATATCTGGGCTTCCTAGGCCGTATGGATCTGTGGAAATCCTACGATATCCTTCTGGTGGAGGATATCAGCGATAAAAAGCCTGAAGCTCAATCGGCCCTGGGGGATTTCACCCCCCCTGCCAGAGGTTTTCGCAAGGGCTCCAGAAAAGGGGTCTTCCTGTTGCTGATGACGGTGATAGTCTCCTCTGGTTGGTACGTCTGGTCCAATAGGGAAGGCCTCCATGACGAAGTGGTCAGAATACAGGAGGAAAAGGTGGCCGAACAGGAGAAGAGAGAGGAGGAAGCCAAGCTCTTGTCAGCCAGGCAGAGGGAGATCGCCGCGGCCTCCGCCGACTTGGCCTCCTCCGATATCCCCGAGGTGACATTAGCCGTGTCCTCCGTGGATTCAGGGGTGTCATCGTCTCCTGTCTCGGTTGAATCGGACAGCCCGATCTTGACTATAAAGGCCCTGAAGGATTCCTGGATTCGCATAACCAGGGATGGCGAGAGAGTATTTGGAGGGACCCTCAAGGCCGGAGCTGTGTCCGAAGTGGAGGCCACCGGTCTCATACACGTAATATACGGTCGTCCCGAAACCTTGAGCGTAAGCTGGAACGGCAAGCGGGTCGATCCCTCCACCGAGGGGGCCGGGCCGGTGCACTTCGTCTACTCATCCGATGGAACCCAGAAAGTCATCACCTCCGATGAGGCGGAGGCCCTTTGGAAGGAGCCTAGCCGGCCCGTTCCTTCCGAAAAGGTCGAGAAGGAAGAAAAACCGGCTCCAGGGCCCAAAAAATTGCTTATAAGAGCCAGCAAGGGAGATTGTTGGATCAAGGCCACCAGAGACGGAAAGACCGTTTACGTCGGTACCCTTAAAAAAGGCGACCAGAGGGAGATGGATCTGACCTCCTCGATAAGGGTTACTTTCGGCAATCCTACCGCCGTGGCCGTATCCCTGGACGGCAAGGACGCCGGACGTCCAGGGACTCCCGGACGGGTCGGGCGAATTGTCTATGAAACGGACGGTTCCGTCAGAGACGTGTCCGAAGAATGAAAAAAATCCACATCCTCACGTTAGGTTGTCCTAAAAACTCGGTGGACAGCGAGGTGTTGGCCGATAGATTCGACCCGGGGAATTGGACGCTGGTCGACCGGGTGGAGGAATGCGATATAGCCATAGTCAACACCTGCGGTTTCATCCAACCGGCGGTGGAGGAGAGCATCGACGTCATCCTCGATCTGGAGGAGATGAAGGTCCAGGGGACATTGGAGAAAGTCTGCGTCGTCGGGTGTCTGGTCAACAGATACGGAGAGGACCTCAAAAAAGAGTTCCCCTCGGTCGACCTTTGGGCCGAGGCTGAGGACTGGGACTCCCTGGCGAGGGCACTAGGAATCGATTCGCCTCGACGAGGCCGACGGATTCTGACCGAATCGCCTTGGACCAGATATCTCAAGGTCGGCGAGGGATGCGATACCAGGTGTTCTTTCTGCACCATCCCCTCCATCAGGGGCCCTCTTAGAAGCAGGGAACCCAAGGATATCGTGGCCGAAGCGGTAAAACTGGTGGAAGAGGGAGCCAAGGAACTCTGTCTGGTGGGGCAGGATTTGACCGTTTACGGCTCGGATCTCTCGAAGCGAGGTTCCCTGTCCGGCCTTTTGGACGCTATGGAAGCCGAGCTCCCGGAGGATGTATGGCTCAGGCTTTTTTATCTCCATCCGTCAAGGGTCGACGAGACTTTCCTGGAGAGGGTGTTGGACAGCTCCAGGATATTGCCATGGCTCGACATACCGATACAGCACGTAGACGCCGATGTGCTTCGCAGGATGAATCGCCCTCCTGTGGAGGAGCATATCAGAAAGCTGTTTAAAACCGGACGAAGGATGTTCCCGGATTTCGCCTTCAGGACCACCATAATGGTTGGCTTCCCCGGAGAGACGGAAAAAGCCTTTCAGTCCTTGTTGGACTTCGTGGAGGACGTAGCCTTCGACCGATTGGGGGCCTTTACCTTCTGTCCCGAGGAGGGCACTCCGGCGGCTTCCATGCCGGATCAGATTCCTCAGGATGAGAAGGATAGAAGGTACGCCGAGTTGATGGAGCTTCAACAGGGCATATCCCTGACGAGACAAAGAGGGTTCGTCGGAAAAGAGATGGACGTTCTGATAGAAGAGGTGGACGAGGAGGACGGAACCAGATGGGGCCGATCCTTCAGGGACGCTCCCGAGATAGATGGTTTGGTGTCGATATCGGGAGCCGATGGCGATGTGCCTGGCGATATGGTGAAGGTCTCCATAACCGACGCCTCGGAATACGATCTCTTCGGGGAGAGGGTGCGTTCTGATGTCTAGTCCTGCGAAGGAAATACGGAGGGATTTTCCCTGGGCTCTATCCACACTTTTCGGCCTGGGCGGTTTCTCCTCCATGCCGGGTACTGTAGGATCCGCCGTATGCTGTCTGATCGTGATGCCGGTGGTATCGACCCCGTTGTTGCTCTTTCTCATAGTACTCTTCTCCGTTCTCGGAGTATGGGGAGCGGGAAAATACTCTAGGGATAGAGGGCTGTCCGATCCGTCGGAGGTCATAGTGGACGAGGCCGTCGGGGTGTGGATATCCATGCTCGGTCACGTCACCTCTGTGGCCGCCTCTGGCTATCTACTCCCAGCCTTGTTCCTCTTCAGGGTCTTCGACATACTCAAACCTATACCGGTCTCCACCGCGGAGAAACTTCCCGGAGGATGGGGGATAATGGCCGACGACGTCGTGGCAGGCGTATTGGCCAACCTGTTGCTGTGGGCTTTCAGATGGATATTCATAGGAGACGGTTTCGTCCGTCTTTTCGGGTGATCGACTTGTTCCCAGCGGATATAAAGGACCTGAGCCTACGGTTGAAGGAACTATGCGTAGACGGTAAAGTGAAGATAGCCCTCGCCGAATCCTGCACAGGCGGGCTGATAGGAGGGGCAATTACCGAGATAGCCGGAAGCTCCGCCTACTTTCAGGGAACCGCCGGAACCTACTCCAACGAAGCCAAGGAAAAAGTCCTGTCCGTATCTCCCGAGGTGATCGCGAAACACGGAGCAGTCAGTTCCGAATGTGCGGAGGCCATGGCGGAGGGAGCCTTGAGACTGTACGATGCGAATATGGCGATCTCCGTGACGGGTGTAGCTGGCCCGGATGGAGGATCGGAGGAGAAACCGGTCGGGACGGTGTGGTTCGGCGTCGCCGGAATCGGAAGGAGCCCCTCGTCTTTCAGGAAAAACTTCTCCGGAGGGCGTTCGTCCGTCCGTATGGAGACGGTCCGTGTCGCCCTGGAGACCTTGATATCCGAGTTGGGAGGCGTTTTAGCTTGACCGTCGTCAGGTCGTTCCTGGCTCTCCCGATTCCGGAAAAACTCCGAGTTCTCGCGGAAGATCTCGTCGTCCAGGGACGAAGGGAATTCAGGTCTCCCCGATGGGTCAGAGGGGAGCATCTCCACCTTACCCTCCGTTTTTTCGGAGAGATAGAGGTGAAAACCTACTTGAGACTGGCGGAAAACCTAAAGACCGCCTTCTCTGACGCCCCCTCGGTGGAGGGAATCGCCCTGGGGAAAGTCGGCTGTTTCAGGCGCAAGGGATCCATCTCCGTCATCTGGATGGCGGTGGAGGAGAGAGATCGTCAGGTTAGCCGGTTGGCGGAATTGGCGGAAAAAACGGCGGTCGAGGCCGGTTTATCGTCGGAGAGACGCCCTTTCAGGCCTCATATGACCCTGGCCAGGTGTAACGGCCGAAGAGAGGACATAGTCGCCTACGACTGCATAAGGGAAAGATGGTCTCCTACACCCTTCCTTCCGGTGGAGAAAGCCCTTCTCCTGAGGAGCGAGCTGACTCCAACCGGTCCTATCTACTCCGTAGAAGGAGAATACCCACTTACAACACGACGAGGAGGTCGATGAAGTGGCGGCAAAGAAAAAGACAATGACCAGAGAGGATATCCTGGAGGTAGCCATAGACGACATCAGGAGCAAGTTCGGCGATGGCTCCATAATGCGTCTCGGAGACGATACTTTGGCAAACGTGGAGGTCATACCTACAGGCATTCTGCCTCTTGATGTAGCTTTGGGTATCGGAGGCTTCCCCAGAGGAAGGATCGTCGAGGTCTTCGGCCCCGAGGGAAGCGGAAAGACCACCCTGGCCCTTCACGCCGTTGCGGAAGCGCAGAAAGCGGGAGGGGTAGCGGCGTTTATCGACGCCGAACACGCTCTGGACCCCAGGCTGGCCCAGTCTCTAGGCGTCAACGTGGCCGATCTCTACATAGCTCAGCCGGACAGCGGAGAACAGGCACTTTATATACTGGAGACCCTGGTTAGAAGCGGAGCCGTAGACATCGTGGTGGTGGACTCGGTAGCAGCTCTGACCCCTCAGGCGGAGATAGACGGCAAGATAGGCGATACCCAGGTCGGACTACAGGCTAGACTCATGTCCTACAGCCTTCGTCGTCTGACCTCGGCCATATCCAAGAGCAACAGCATAGTGGTCTTCATAAACCAGCTGAGGGCGACCATATCGACCGGATACAGCAGAGGCCCGTCGGAGACCACCACCGGAGGGAGAGCCCTCAAATTCTACACATCCGTAAGGATAGAGGTAAAAAGGGGAAAATCCGTCACAAAAGGGGACGACACCATAGGGCATGAGCTTTGGATAAAAGTGGTCAAGAACAAACAGGCCCCTCCCTTCAGGACCGCCCATACCACCTTGGTTTACGGAAAAGGCATCCCCAACAACATGTCTACGGTGGATATGGCCATAGACGCCGGGGTCATAAAGAGAAAGGGATCCTGGCTGGCCTATAAGGGCGAGACCCTGGGACAGGGCAAGGACAACGTGGCCAACTATCTGGAGGAACACCCGGACTTGAACGAAGAGATAGTCAAGGCCGTTCTGGACGAGGCGGCAAAGGGGCTTGGATTCGACATCGGAAAAGATCCGAAAGACTCCGACGAGGATATGGACCTGCCCTCTCCCGTAATAGACGTGGACGAAGAGGTTATGGATCTCGCGGTAGAGGACGAGGGGAACAGCGAAGAGGATAAGAAAGATCAGGATACAGTATAATCGGCCTTTTCTAAAAAGGGCTTTTATGTGTAAGTCAAGCGTGTATGTCAGGGGTGGTCTGGTCATTGTTCAGACTACCCCTTTTTTGTCCTGGTAAGTGTACTTATGGAGCTTGTTTTTTAAAATATATTCTTTTGGAATGCGTTGCGCTGCCGTGGGGCTTGGTGTATTATTCCTTCTGCGCCGCTGAGCCGGCCGCCTAGTAAGGCAGCCGTAACGTAGTGCGCGCGAACCTTGACAGCCGAAAATGGGGAAACAGAAAAGCGAAGCCAAGTGAATTTTATGGAGAGTTTGATCCTGGCTCAGGACGAACGCTGGCGGCGT
>NZ_JAKGUE010000024.1 GCF_021568795.1 Dethiosulfovibrio faecalis | reverse complement strand
TCTCTCCGACCTCGTCAGCTCGTCGACCTTTAATTCAAGATCTTCGTTGAGGCCTCTGACCATGGAAAAAAGCTCCAGATACTGTAGGACACTGGCGGCCCCGCCTCCTCTATCGACGGAATACGTATCGAGATATATTACTTCAGATCCGGAACGGAAATCCCCGCTTCCTTGTAGAACTTGGCGGCTCCGGGATGGACAGGAACGGAGGCACCGGCGGTGGCGGTATCGAGGGTGAAGAGCTTGCACTTGGCATGGACCTTGTGCATCTCCTCGACGTTCTCCCAGAAGGTCTTGGTGATCTTGTAGATAAGATCCTCAGGCAGATCGGCATCGCAGACCCACATGGCCATGACGGCGGGAGTGGGGGTATCGTGGTCGACGCCGTTATAGGTGCCGGCGGGGATAGAGCTCTTGACGAAGTAGCTGAAGGTTCCGGTCAGATCCTCCATGAACTTGTCGCTGAAGGAGACGAGGTCGATGTCGTGAAGGGTGGCCAGGTCCATGATGGACGAGGTGGGATAACCGGCTGTCACGAAACCGACGTCAAGCTGCCCGTCCTTGAAGCGCTGGGTGGTGTTGTTGAAATCGAGGAAATCGGTGTTCATGTCGGCATACTTGATTCCGGCAACCTGAAGGATGGCGGAGACGTCGCCCTGGACTCCCGAACCGGGGGCTCCCACGGAGACCCTCTTGCCCTTGATGTCCATTATCTCCTTGACGCCGGAGCCCTTGAGGGTTATGCACTGGATGTGCTCGGGATAGAGAGAGGCCACGAGACGAATGTTCTTGTAGGGAGTCTTGAACATACGCTCTCCGTTATAGGCCCAGTAGGCCACGTCGTTCTGCACGAAGGCCATCTCTATCTCGTGGGTTCCAATGAGATTGAGGTTGGCCACAGACGCGTTGCCCGTCTCGGAGGTCATCTGCACGTCCGGCAGATGACGGGAGATAAGGTCGGCCAGTCCGCCCCCCACGGGGTAATAGGTTCCACCGGTTCCACCGGTCGCCAGGGACACGAAGGTCTTGGCGGATGCGGCACCCGCCACGGACATCACCAAAACGCCGACGACCATCAACGCTGTTAAAAACTTGCGCATTACACAACCTCCTTTAGGATGTTATTTCCCCTTGCCGATTTTCCATCGGCGCCTCACGAATAATGGTATTCAAACCGATCTTAGTATAGTAAGAATGTTCCATCGGGTCAAGAAACTCTCCCCTGTATGCTTGAACGGATCCCTTCGGGCCGTCCTGTTATATAATCGGGGTAAAAAAATGGGAGGCTACGACATGGAAACCATCTTTCAGTCATTGAGCCAGTTCACTCCGCAACAGGCGATCATGATGGCGGTCGGACTTATACTGATCTATCTCGCCGTGGTCAAAAAGTACGAGCCCAACCTGCTGCTTCCCATGGGGTTCGGCACCATATTGGTAAACATACCCCTGTCATCCGCCCTCACCCACGTGGCGGGAGGACAGATACAGCACGGCGCCCTCAGCCTGCTCTTCGACATGGGCATAGCCACCGAGCTGTTCCCACTGCTGATCTTTATAGCAGTAGGGGCCATGATCGACTTCACCCCGCTGTTTCAGAGCCCCGTGACCTTCCTCTTCGGACTGAGCGCCCAGGCGGGCATCTTCCTCACCATGGGGCTGGCCCTCCTCATAGGCTTCGATCTCAAGGAGGCCGCTTCCATAGGGATAATCGGGGCCGCCGACGGCCCCACGTCCATATACGTATCCGC
The DNA here is from genome assembly GCF_021568795.1 of Dethiosulfovibrio faecalis. Taxonomy (NCBI): domain Bacteria; kingdom Thermotogati; phylum Synergistota; class Synergistia; order Synergistales; family Dethiosulfovibrionaceae; genus Dethiosulfovibrio; species Dethiosulfovibrio faecalis. Next base: position 28,466 of record NZ_JAKGUE010000024.1, on the reverse strand, counting down.
CCGGTTCGCACCCCATCTGCTGGGCCCCATCTCGGTGGCAGCCTATTCATACATGGCCATGGTGCCGGTGATACAGCCTCCTGTCATAAAACTGCTCACCAGCCAGGAGGAGAGACGGCTTCCCATGACGTACTCGGAAAAGAAGGTATCGAGAGCGAAGAAGATAATATTTCCCATAGCGGTAACCATCGTGGCGGGTATGATAGCCCCTCCATCGGCGGCGCTGATCGGTTTTCTGATGTTCGGGAACCTGCTGAGAGAGAGCGGCGTGGTCGACCGCCTGGCCAAGGGAGCCCAGAACGAGCTGGCGAACATAGTCACTATCCTTCTGGGGCTTGGGATATCGGCCTCCATGACGGGGGAGAGATTCATACAGCCTCAAACCCTGCTGATACTGGCCATGGGCTTCTTGGCCTTCGTGCTGGACACGGCGGTGGGGGTGCTCTCCGCGAAGGGGCTGAACCTCTTCCTGAAAGACAAGATAAACCCCATGGTCGGCGCCGCCGGGATCTCGGCCTTTCCCATGTCGGCCAGGACGGTTCAACAGATGGCGGCCGAATCTCAGAAAGGCAACTTCATACTGATGCAGGCGGTAGGGGCCAACGTGTCGGGACAGATAGGATCGGTGCTGGCGGGAGGGCTGCTGCTGGCGTTTCTGGGATAGACGAAGAAGGAGCCGGGGTCGCCCCCGGCTCCTTCTTATATTTTTTATTGAACTCCGGCCTCGGCCTTGAGGGCCGCCGCCCGATCCAGCCTCTCCCAGGCGGGAACGGGGGTAAGATCGATACGCCCCATATGGCCGTAGGCGGCCAGACGACGGTACTGGGGCTTTCTTAGCTCCAGGTCCCTTATCATGGCGGCGGGACGGAAGTCGAAATACTTTCGGACCAACGACACCAGGAGGTCGTTCGAGACCTTTCCGGTCCCGAAGGTCTCCACGAAAACCGACACGGGATGGGCCACCCCTATGGCGTAGGCCACCTGTATCTGACACTTGGAGGCCAGACCGGCGGCCACGACGTTCTTGGCGGCGTACCTGGCCATATAGGCTCCGGAACGATCCACCTTGGTCGGGTCCTTTCCGGAGAAAGCCCCTCCGCCGTGGGGCACCATGCCTCCGTAGGTATCCACGATGATCTTACGTCCAGTCAGACCCGAGTCGGCCATGGGGCCACCCTTGACGAAACGCCCCGTCGGGTTGACCAAGATGCGCAGGTCTCCCTTGAGGAGTTCCTTCGGAAGGATCGGATCTATGACCTTCTCGGTGAGGTCCTCCCTTATATCCCTGAGGGAGACGTCCGGGCTATGCTGGGCCGACACGACGACGGTGTCCACCCTGACCGCCCTGTCCCCGTCGTATTCCAGTGTGACCTGGGTTTTTCCGTCGGGACGGAGGTAGTCGATGGTGCCGTCCTTCCTCACCTTGGTGAGCCTTCTGGAGAGCCTCTGAGCCAGGGCGAAGGGCATGGGCAGGAACTCGTCGGTCTCGTCGGTGGCGTAGCCTATCATCATGCCCTGATCTCCGGCTCCTATGCCGTTGATCTGCTCCTCCGTCATGTCTCCCTCCCGGAGCTCCAGGGCCCTGTCCACTCCCATGGCTATATCGGCGGACTGTTCGTCTATGGCGGTCAGGACCGCACAGGTCTCGCCGTCGAAACCGTACTTGGCCCTGGTGTAGCCTATCTCCTTGACTATCTCCCTGGCTATCCTGGGAATGTCCACGTAGGTGCTGGTGGTTATCTCGCCTGCCACCTGGACCAGACCGGTGGTCACCAGGGTCTCGCAGGCGACCCTCCCCATGGGATCCTCCGAAAGGATGGCGTCCAGTATCCCGTCGGAGATCTGATCCGCCACCTTGTCGGGATGGCCTTCGGTGACTGACTCGGAAGAGATTAAAAGTTTTTCGCTCATGCAATGATACCTCCACAGGGTATAGTATTCCGGGCCGAAAAAAACGGGACCCGTCCGTAGAGGAAGGGTCCCGCCTTAGTCCTTAGGTGTCCTTCCTCTTATCACTCGACCTGTCGGTCGCTGGTGTTGGCACCTCACGCCCTTACGGGCAGGTTGCCGGGCTTCATCGGGCCAGTCCCTCCGCCTCTCTCGATAAGAGTTCGATTGTACGATCCGAGATTATACCCTATGGGAACCGCATGTCAAGAAACCCGTTCAGGAGAATCTGTAACGGGTGCTCTCCCGCTCCAGCTCTCCTCCCTCTATGGCGATCTTGACCCTTGTGTAGTCCAGGTCCGCCTTGGCCTCCTCTATGGCTGACTCGACCAGCCTCACCATGCCGCCGCAGCAGGGAACCTCCATGTGGATAACCGTCACGGCCCTGGGGCTATGGGCCGCCATGATCCTGGCGAGCTTGTCCCTGTACGCCCCGGCGTCGTCCAGCTTGGGACAGCCCATGAGGCACACCTTCCCGTCCCCCAGAAAGGAACCGTGAAAGTCGGGATGGGCCAGAGCGCTACAGTCGGCGGCTATCACCAGATGGGAACCCGACAGATAGGGCGCGTTCTCCGGTATGAGACTTAGCTGCACCGGCCAGTTTCGTAAGGCCGATTCTCTCCTTATCGCTCCCTCCGGTTTCCCTAGGGGGGGCTCTTTTCGATCGACGGCATCTCCCCCCATGGATCGAGCCATCGTCCCAGGGCATCCGGAGGAACAGGCCGAGGCCATGTTCTTCTTGACGGCCTCCTCGTCGTAGGGAGAGGCCTCACGCTCCTCGAAGGAAATCGCCCCTCTGGGACACTCGCCTATGCAGTCTCCCAGGCCGTCGCAGTAGCTCTCGCTGACCAGTTCGGCCTTGCCGTCGATCATCCTTATGGCTCCCTCGTGGCAGGCCTCGGCGCAAAGCCCGCAGCCGTCGCACTTATCCCTGTCTATGGTTATTATCCTGTGCGTTATCTTGGCTTCCATCTATCCAACCCCTCCCGGACGTTTTTTCTTCAAATCCAACCAGGTCCCCCAGGCTCCTGGATTTCAGGTGATCGGCAAATTCCTGGTAGACCCTGTCGGGGAAGTCCCCGAACATACATTCCCTGAAGGGACATCTGCCGAGCCCCAAAACGCAACTTTTAGGCCTTATATCCCCCTCTATGGCACGATAGACGGCGTATAGCGATATCTCCGAAGGTTTCTTCGACAGCTCGAACCCTCCGGCGGGGCCTCGAACAGAACCGACCAAACCTGCCCTCACCAGCCTCTGAAAAACCTTCGCCATATGGGCTTCGGACGCCTCGACCGCCTCGGCCATCTCCCTTACCCTCATACGCTTTCCCGCCAAAGCGAGGATCCCCATCCCATGAAGGGCAAGGGAGACCGCCTCCGAAACCTGAAAGATACCGCTCATCCCATCTCCTCCCACCATTTCGGAAAAAGAATACCCGAATACCTCAATATCCGCAAGGGAAGATACCCACGTAAAAAACCATGGATATACGTCTAGATAAAAGACGAGGGGAAGGATCCAGGATCCTCCCCCTCGGACAAGGTCAGTGACAACCGTCGCTGCATCCTCCACCTCCACCGCCACCGTCGTTACCGTCGATGACATTGATGGGCTCTCGATAGGTATGTTTCGCACCGTGGTTATTCAGGAAATTCTCTCTTTCTTTCCCTTCCAAATACCCTGCAAGCTCTTCCGGGGTCATATGACCGATGTCGGTTGTCCCGATGATCTCGTTGCCGGTGACGCCTATGACGTTCACCAAAACCTCGGGACCGCTCCCGGAAGTGACTATGCCAATGACGGCGGTCCCCTGGTTTATCCTGGTCAGCCCCTGATCGAGTCCCGACGGTCCGGAACGTCCGTTTATAGTCGCCATATCGTTGGCGAAGGATACCGCCGCTCCGATGTTGCCTACCGTATAGATGGCGACCGCTCCCAGAGCTCCGGCGGTCGTGGCAGGAGCGGCCACCACGAGACCTACTCCGACTCCTACGATCGTAGCGGTGAACTTGGTTCCGGCCATTATGGTGGCCCAATTCTTCTGCCCCACCACGTTGCCTATGCGGTGATGAACGTATCCAACAGCTCCGGTGACCTTTCCGACGCCGCTCTTGATTGCCCCTCCCACCTTGGAGGCGAAGTTGCTTATGGCCCGACCTCCCGCCTGGAGCTTGCCCATGGCGTCGCTGAAGGCCTGCTTCATTCCACTGCTGATCCTGCCCAATTCCTGATTCACAATGCCCTGAGGCGAAACGCCCCGCCACGCCAGGGCGGGCATAGCCCCCAGAAATTCCTCCATGGCGGCCAGACGATCCTCCGGGCCGAAACGACCCTCCCAGGTCATCATGACGAGCCTAGCCGAATCCTCCAGCTTCTTGCCCGCCTTCTCCATAGACTCCATACACTCCTGGGCGTAGACGAGCCTGGCCCGGATCTCCGCCCCCGAGACGTCCCGCCCCTCGAGATCGGCGAGTTTGTTCAGGGCGTCCTTGGCCTGGAGACCGGTAAGCCTTGCCAGCTCGGCTGCATCGGCCAGACGGTTCTTCTCCGCCGCCGGAAGATCCAGCAGGGCGGGACCATTCGTACCGTTGGCGGACGCCTTGGGAGCGGCGACGCCACCCCCAGTAGCTGGACGGCTGACGGAGGAACCGCCCCCGCCGGACGTGGTTATGGTCACGGCCTCTAGAACCGGACAGATCGCCAAGATCAAGGCGAACAACGTCAAAGGAAAAAGGTATCTCTTCATTTAAAACCACCTCCCTCTAAAATAGAGGCTTCGCCCCTCAGGAACCTATCAGGACGATCTTTATATCCTCGGCCAGATAGGAGGCCGCCTCGGGCAGGCCCTCCTGGCCGGTATCGGAGGAGGCTGAAAAGCTCTCTATGACCTCACCGGATTCCACGTCCACCAACCTGGAGTCCAACGAGATATCTCCTCCCAGCGAGTTGACCGACCCAACCAGGACGTACCTGGCGCCGACTATCCTGCCTACCTTCGCCGCCGTTTCCGGGTCCACAAGGCCGGACATTCCTATCCTCTGTTCTCCCGCCGCCTTGACGATGTGGTTTCGATCCACCACCACCAGGGTTATCTCCGGAACGGTGGAAAGCTCGTTTCTCACTATGTCGCTGACGGCGGCTCCTAGGTGGAATGGGACCCCGTTCGTGTCGAAATCCGCCACCGCCATGGCGAACTCGGCAAAGGCGGGAGACGATATGGCGACGGCCGCTATAAGGGCCGCCGCCGCGGCTTTCCATCTCACTAGACGAAGATCCTCTTCAACCAGATCATCGCGGTGGCTCTGATCTCGGCGGTCATCTTGTCCACCGCTTCTCTGAGACCCTCGATCTTCCCGTCGACCATGATCTTTCCGGAGGAGAACGAAAGCTCCTTGAGTATGGACAGAGCCTGCCCCGCCCTGTCGCTGTTTTTATACGCCTGGGCCTCGTGAAACTTAAGGACGTAGGAAAGCTTGGTCCTGCTGACCAAGGTTCCCTCGGAATCCCTCACCAAAAGACGATCCAATGTAGAGTCTTTCTCCACGGCCTTCTGAACCTCCTGGACGTCCTCGGCCTTTCCCCTCTTGCCGGCCTCTCCTGCGAAAAGGGCGGCCGCCAGGGTACGGACCTTCTCCCGATCTCCTAACAGATCGGTCACCGCATCGTAACGAGTCTTCAGTATGTCCATTATGACGGCCTTGCCCTTATCGTAGTCGTCGGCCTTGAAGTAGCAACGGGACATAAGGTACATAACGCCGCCCTTCTCGGCCTCGTCTATCTCGTCGAGGTCCCTCTCCGCGATCGTCATGAAACGGCCGCAGTCGCCGTCCTTGATGTACTGAACCGCCGCCGCCATGACTCTCTTGGTGGCTGCGGCCGAAGCCGAGGTTCCGCCCTCCCCACCGGAGGAGCCTCCCCCGTTTCAGCCGAATGCGCAGCTTACTATGAACAGCACCGACAACGTAGCCAAAATTACCGAAAACATCCTCCTCATATCGATCTCCCCTCTCCGTATCCACTCATCTCAGAAGTTCCTCCAGTTTTTCCGCCAGCCCCCGGTCCAGACCTCTCAGGGTCTCCAACTGGCCCCGGGCCCCTTTATCGTCTCCATCCAGAGCCATGGTAGTTCCCAGCAGAAAACGGGCCCCCGGATCGGTACCGTCCAGCTCCACCGCCCTGGCCAGGACCTTGCGGGCCAGGTCCAGCTGGGCCGCCTCGAGCAGCATCTGTCCCATGGCGACGTAGGCCCCCTGATAGCCGGGATCCTTGCCTATTGCGATGGAAAAATACTCCATGGCGTCCTCCAGGCGACCTCTGTTCTTGTATGCCTGGCCTATGAGAAAATAGGGTTCGGCCAACTCCGGCCGGAGGTCTACCGCCTTCTCCAGATAATCGGTGGCCTCGTAGTCCTTCCCCCTCATGAAGAGGCTCTTCCCCGCCAACAGCCAGGCCTCGGCGAAACCGGGATCGAAGGCGACCGCCTCCTTCGCCGACAGTTCGGCGTCTCTAAATCTCTCGCGGCTGTAGTACATCGCCGCCACTATAAAACGCAGCGTCGGATTCTTGGGACTCATCTCCACCATCTTGTCCCAGTACCTTATGGACCGACCGTAGTCCCCCTGGTTGTAGAAAGCCATCGCCTCGTACAGATAGCTTCTGTAGTCGTCCATGGCGCTTCCGGTAGGGGCCGGTCCCGTAAGGGAGGACAGCACGTCGGCGGCGAGGGTGCGAACCGCCAGGGTCACGCCCTTTTCTCCCTCGTCGGTCATGGACTGATAGGCAGCCACGACAGTACGGCGCTCGACGTCCATCAGTCTGGCCATCAGTATGGTGAGCACCCCGAAGTGGCTCACGGCCCCCTGCACGTAGTACTTGGCCCCTACGATCCGACCGATCTCGACCGCGCTCTCCTGGCTCACCATTCCGGACATGGCGATTTTCTGCTGCCTGGCCACCTGATCCAGCTGGCCCCTCTCAACCAATCGAAAGGCCCTGTTACCGGCCAGCCTGGAGTAGAGCATCTCCACCACCGACTGACCTACGGAGTAGCTGGCTCCCCTCGCGTTGAAATCCCCTATCGCCACGGTCATAGGGGCGGAAAAGGCAGCCGTTCCGAACAATCCGACCGTGACGGCTACCGCAGCGAGACGGACGAAAAGGCCCATGCCCTAGCGGTCCCTCTCGAACCAACGATGTTTCATGGCATCGTAGGTATGGATCTTATAAGCCGTTACTACCCGAACCTCTCTATCCAGGACCACTGCGGCCTGGACTCCCTGGATCGGACGGACGTCCCAACGGTGCATGGTCATGTCGTAGACGCAGACCTCCTGCGAATCCCAGCATACCGCCAGGTTGTCGCCCAGGGTTCCGTCGAAGACGGCCTCGGCGTTATCCATGGCGGCGGTCTGCCAGTTGCCCAGCACCGAGTCGTAGACCATGAATTCGTTGCTCGTCATGGCCAAGGCCATCTTCCTGGATAAAAGGGCGGTCCTGATGGAGTTCTGGGTTGGCGGACCGACCACCCAGCCTGGCTTGGACGAGTCGAACACCGCGACGCCTCTTGACTGCCAGACCACCGCGAAGCCGTCGGTCAGGAGGGCGGAGGTAGCGGAAAAGCCGTCCAGAGGTATCCACTGATGGGTCTTTATGTCGTAGGCCAGAACCTCCCTATCGCTCCAGACTACCGCCAGATCGTTGTGGGTCTTCCAGCCCGCCACGGAAAAATCGTTCAACACCGAGTGCTCTCCCAGCCCCGGATCGTACAGCTTAACGGTGTTCTTGGTCACGAAAAGCTGGACCTCCCCGAAGGCCGAGACGGCCAGGGACAAAAACGACGCGACGGTCAAAGCTAAGACGACTCCTCTTCTCATGGAATTCCCTCCTGTTCCTCACTCGAAACTCAACCTCAGGGAACCGGGAGTCTTGGAATCCACCACCAGTCCCTGAAACGACGATACCAGTCTGTCCGCCAGAGATCCGACGTCTCCTGCGTACTCCACCGTGAAGGACGCCGTCCCGAGCCCCGAGCCCAGGGAGGCGGACAGGACTCCGGGGATCTTTTCAAGATCCTGCCTGAACGACTCGGCTCCGACCAGACCTGCCAATCCCGAGACGAACAGCGAGAAGCTTTTTCCCTTTACCTCCGGCTTGACCTCCGTGACGGGCTCTCCGTCCCCGAGAGCGGCGGCCATCCTTCCGGAAGCAGCTATGAGCGCCTTGGAGGACGCCTCCTGAGCCGTGTAGCCGACCTCCTTGCCCACTATGCTGTCGGAGAAGAGATACTTGCCGTCCCTGGCCCTGTAGGCCTGGAGGGATATGGTCACCGTGCCGGTGTACAGACCGAACTCGTTCACCACCGGCTTATGTCCCTCGGCAGTACCTCTGACGTAATAGCTGACCCCGTATTTTCTCGCCAGGGCCATGATGGCCTCCACGTCTCCCTCCAGGGCCAGCCTCGCCGCCTCGCTGCGCTCCAGGGCATCCAGACGATCCTTGTCCACCACAGGGTACCCTCGACGGACCAGCTCCCTTATCACCGCCGCACCAGCCGCGGTAAGATCGGCCCTTCCCAGACCTCCGCTTCCCCTTAAGACCACGGCGACCCTCCCGTTTTTGGGAAGGGCCGCATGGACGAAAGAGGAGCACGTCAGAGAGAGGATAAAGGCGACCAGGACCACCGAAAATCTACGTCCCCATGTTCTGGCCATGAAACCACCTCCCGTGGAAAAACGGTTTTCTTTCAGCATATCACAGAGCGTAAAAAGGGCAAGGAAAACATATACTTGCCTCTATCTTCAGACGAGTCTACACTTGTAACGAGGGGTATCGGAGAAAATCGAGAACGATAAGGGAAAAGGAGGTATCTGTCATGATCAGAAGGATTATGCTGGTCGCCATGGTCCTAGCCGTCATAACCTCGGCGGCGGCGGCACGGGAACCGATAGTTCAACAGGGACACAACGCGACCCTTGACTGGAGCGGGGACTACGTGGAGGCCATAGGACAGGCAGTGGTCCCGACCGGCAAGGAGGGATCGGCCCAGGGCAAGCTCCTCGCCAAGAGGGGCGCGATAGTGGACCTTCAGAGAAACATGCTCGAGTTCGTGAAGGGAGTCAGGATAAGCTCGGAGACCACCATGGAGAACTTCATGGCCGACGACAGGGTCGTCTCCTCCGTAACTGGGTTCATAAAGAACGTTGCGGTCACGGACTCGGAATGGGACGGCGAGATATACACCGTTACGGGAAGGGTCTCTCTGAAGGAGATACGGACCGCAGCCCTGCCGGTGATACAGGAGAAGGCGGCGGAGGAGAAGAGACAGAAGAAGGCCCCCAAACCCCAGCCCCGTCCCAAGGTCAGAAGCGGGGGGACCGGTCTGGTGCTGGACTGCCGAAACCTGCCCTTGATCCCCTCCGTGACGTTCCGGATACTGTCGCCGTCGGGCAAGGAGGTGTACGGTTTCGACCTGGTGGACATGGAGCGCTTTCTGGCCTCGGGGCTCTGCGATTATCAGAGCAACATGAACTGGGCCAAGGGGCAGCCCAGGGTCTCGGACAGCCCGATAACGATCAAGCCCCTCAGGGTAAAGGCCCCTCAGAACGTGGACATAGTGGTCAGCGAGGCCGACGCCGCCAGGATAGCCGCCCTGCCGGACCACGTCATAAAGAGGTGTAGGGTCTCCATCGTAAAGAGATAGGCCGACGGTCGGTGATCCTATCCGTCGTCGGGCTCCACGTGAACCGATATCATCGTGTCCCGACCCATCTTCAACCTTATGGCGTCCTCCACCGCCGTTGCGATGTCGTGGCCCTCTCGGACCGTTATGTCCGGATCCACCAGCAGGTGGAAATCCATGGCGACGACGGCTCCGACCCTCCTGGTCCTGAGGCGGTGGAGGTCTCTGACTCCCGGGACGGACTCTCCGCAGAGCACTATATCCCGTGAGACGTCCTCCGGAAGGGCGGCCTCGGTCAGCTCGTTGATCGCGTCGTAGGATATGGATAGCCCCACCTTGACGACTATCAGGCTAACCGCCACCCCTGCAACGGGATCCAAGAGTCTTCCCCATCCTCCAAGGGCCATGGCTCCGCCTATTCCGAGGAAGGCTCCCACGGACGACAGGGCGTCGGACCTGTGATGCCAGGCGTTGGCCTTCAGGGCCGGGCTGTTCAGACGCAGGGCCGCCGCCACGGTGTACCGATACAGTATCTCCTTCACTATCACGGAAAGCCCCGCCGCCCATAGGGCTATCTCGCCCGGGGCCTCCGGCGTCACCCCGTCGAAGGCCTCGGCTATGCGGCAACCGGCGCCCCACAGGATCCCCAGTCCGGCCCCTATAAGGGCCACACCTACGAAGGCGGAACACAGGGTCTCGAACTTGCCGTGACCGTAGCGGTGGGACGAGTCCGCCGGCTGCGCCACCATCCGAAAGCCCAGGATGGCCACGACGTCGGTGACCACGTCGGAAAGAGAGTGAGCGCCGTCCGCGACCATGGCGGCGCTGTTTCCCAGAATTCCGGCCGATATCTTGCCTATGGTTAGGACACAGTCCACCGTCAGGCCTACCCAGGAAGCCACGGTAGCCTGACGGCATCTGTTATTATCGACCATCTTTCCGGAACACGACCTCTCCGTCTATTACGGTTACGTCGGGAGAACGGGTCCCGTCGAAGGGATCGCCGTCCCAGATCACGAGGTCGCCTATCTTGCCCTTTTCTATGGATCCCAGATCGTCGGCCAGGCCGAGATGCTCAGCCGGATTCATAGTCACGAAACGGAAGACCTCCTCCCTGGAGAGCCCCTCCCTGACGATCTGTGCGGCCTGTACCATAAGACAGCTGACCGGGATCATGGGATAGTCGGTTATGAGGGAGACATGGGCCCCCGCCCTGTAAAGGGAGACCACGTTGGACGCGGCGCAGTCCTTCAGCTCGAGCTTGGACTTGAATATCATGAAGGGGCCGAAGGCCGCCATCACCCTCTTCTCTCCGAGGACCGAGGCCACCTTGTGCCCCTCGGTGCAGTGCTCTATGGAGTAGTCCAGGTCGAACTCCTCGGCGACCCTGACGGCGGACATTATGTCGTCCGCCCTGTGGGCGTGGATCCTGAGGGGGATCTCCCTTCGAAGCACCGACAACAGCCCCTCGAGGCGGAGATCCCTCGGGGAATCGGGGTCCTTCTCCAGCTTCCTGCCGTAGTTCAGCCCGTCGACCAGTGCGGATCGAAGCATGGCAGCTACAGCCATCCTGGTGGTGGGCATGCCGCCTCTGTCTTTGTGAAGATTCTTGGGGTTCTCGCCGAAGGCGGCCTTCATCCCCGACGGATGAAGCCTCACCATCTCGTCGGCGTAACCGCCCCAGGTCTTCAATACCGCCCCGACCCCTCCTACCACGTTGGCGCTGCCCGGAAGGATCTGTACGGTGGTTATGCCCGCCCTTCTGGCGTCCAGAAAGGACGTGTCCTCCGGGTCGAAGCCGTCCAGGGCCCTAAGGTGAGGGGTGAGGGAGTCGGTCTTCTCGTTGCCTCCCGCCTCCTCCGGCGGATATCCCTCCTCCCACAGCCCAAGATGGCAGTGGCAGTCTATCAGTCCGGGAGTGACTATTCTGCCCCGGGCCTCCAGCACATCGGCCCCTTCGGGAACGTCTATGTCCGGAGAGACCCGAGCGATCCGCCCCTTCGAAACCAGGACGTCACAGTTATCCTTTACGCCGTCCGTCACGGTCCAGACCGTTCCGCCCCGGACCAGCAGATCTCCTATCATGGTAAGATCCCCTTTCTGAAGCTTCTTCTCGAAGCCCTGTCATGCCACGATTCTAACACTTCAGGACACCCCTTGAGACATCTTTAAAATCACGTCAAAGTCTCCTCGAAGAGGTCGTTCCGACTCCGCCCTGTCTCGCCCAAACGTATTTCCGATCGGCCTGTTTCGTACGAATCGCCTCGGAGGGCACGTCCTGTGCCCCCTCGGCTTGGGGCGACGTCCTGTCGCCCCATCCGTACTACACGACGGCCGGTCGGAAATACGGGCTCGAACAGGCTCCGTCGGAACGACCTCTCCGAGGACCGGCGTTTTTAGAGGTGTCCTTTCGAGTACCCCAGCACCTTGAGGTAGGTGTCCCGGTCGGGACAGAACAGATAGGCTACGGTCCAGCCGCCTCTTCTCAAAACCACAGTGTTCATGTCCTCCAGACCCTTTGCGGAGGACAGATCGCACCAGTTTATGAGCCTGGACGAACTCCGTACCTCCCGACAGGAATCGGGAGCCTCGAAGGGACGGAAGGATATACGATGGGATCGCCAGTCGCCCCTCTTTATCCTGACGGTATCACAGCGAACTCCCTCCGGACCTATCCTGTATCTCATCAGGAGCCTGTTGTCCAGGACCCCGAAGACCACCAGAGCCCACAGCAGGGCGACCAGGCCGACGGACCTCATCCCCAGATCCAGCGCGGCCACGAGATGCTCTGCCTCGAGGGACGATCCGAAAAAGGCCTGTGTCGCCAGGGTTACCCCGACGACGCAGGCCATGAGGACCGCGGAAAAGACGGCGGCCTTTTTCAGATACAGGCGGTTGGTGCCCAGAGGAACCCCTACGGACCAGGAAAACGGCCCTGAAACGCCGCTATCCACGGCCCCGGCCTTCCTCGTGCCACCTCAGCGCCAGCTCCGCCATCATGGCGGCTCCCACCGGAAGGCACCCCTCGTCCACGTCGAAATCGGAGGTGTGGGCGGGATGGACGATGCCCCTCTCCTCGTTGCCCGACCCCAGACGGAAGAAGGCTCCCGGCACGGCCTCGGAAAGATAGGAGAAATCCTCCCCTCCCATGGTGGGGCGGTCCAGAAAAGAGGCGGACTCGAACCCCAGAAAATCCCTCCCGACGGACAGAACCATATCGGCCATGGCGGGGTCGTTGACCACGGCGGGGGATCCCCTCTTCACCGCGACCTCCGCCGAACCTCCTCCGGCGGAGGCGACGGAGGAGATTATCTCCTTAACCCGGTCGGTCAGATATCCTCTCTGCTCCGGAAGGTAGGAACGGACCGTTCCCTCCATGACCACCTCGTCGGCTATTATGTTGGGCGCCGTTCCCCCGTGGACCGATCCGACGGTCACCACCGCACCCTCCAGAGGATCGATCTCCCTGGAGACCAGCGACTGAAGCTGTACCAATGCCTGGCCCGCCATCACCACGGCGTCCCTTCCCAGATGGGGATAGGCTCCGTGGGCCTTCTTTCCACGGATCACCGCCCGGAAGTTGTCCACCGAGGCGCAGCACCTCTCCCTGTTCACCCCTATGGTCCCCACCTCCAGAGGAACTGTGACGTGGAGGCCGAAGACGGCCTTGACCTCGTTTCGCTCCAAAACCCCGGATCGGACCACCGCCGCCCCGCCTCCCGCGATCTCCTCTGCGGGCTGGAAGATCAGGACGATCGGCCCGGGAAGCTCCATCCCGGACAGCAGTCGTGCCACCCCGAGGAGAATGGCGGTGTGGGCGTCGTGACCGCAGCCGTGCATCACTCCCTCCACGGCGGAACGGTACTCCCGGCCCTCGCACTCGGTCAGGGGAAGGGCGTCCATATCCGCCCTCAGAGCCACCGAGGGGCCGGCCCCTCCGAGTCTGGCCACCACACCGGTCTCGGCTATGCCGGTCTCGAAGGGAATGTCCAGCGACGCCAGCACCTCGGCCACCTTGGCGGAGGTCCTGAACTCCTGAAAGGCCAGCTCGGGATGACGGTGAAAATCCCTGCGGAGCTCCACCAGCCAGGGGCTAAGCTCCACTGCTCGGTTAAGGAGATCCCCCCTCAAGACGCCGCCTCCCCGAAATCCAGCTCTCCCGCGAAGTGACAGGCCACGGAATGTCCCGGCGATATCTCCCTCAGTTCCGGGGTCGCCTCGGTGCAGAGGTCCCTGCGGTAGGGACACCTTCCGGCGAAGCGACAGCCCTCGGGGGGATCGATCGGACTGGGGACGTCTCCCTCCAGAATTATCCTGTTTCTCTCGACGCCCCTCTTGGCTATCGGTATGGCCGACAGCAGCGCCCTGGTGTAGGGGTGCAGGGGATCGGAGAAAACCCTCTCCGAGTCGGTGAGCTCCACCATCTTGCCCAGATACATGACGGCGATGCGGTCCGACACGTGCTTGACCACCGATAGGTCGTGGGAGATGAACAGATAGGTATATCCCGCCTCCCTCTGAAGATCGTCCAACAGGTTCAGTATCTGGGCCTGGATGCACACGTCCAGCGCCGATACCGGCTCGTCCAGAACTATGAACTCCGGCTCCAGCGCCAGGGCTCGGGCTATGCCTATCCTCTGACGTCTGCCTCCGTCCAGCTCGTGGGGATAGGAATCGGTCAGCCTCTCCGCCAGGCCCACCGTGTCCATCAGCTCGGACACCCTGGCCCGCCTGGCCCTGCCGCCCATCCCGGCCCCGTTTACCACCAGGGGCTCGGCTATGAGCTCCGACACCGTCATCCGGGGGTTCAGAGACGAATAGGGATCCTGAAACACTATCTGCATCTGTCTTCTCAGGGCCTTCATCCTGGATCCGCCGGAGGAAAGCACGTCCTCCCCCCGATACAGGACCTCGCCTCCCGTGGCCTCCAGAAGCCTTATCAGGACCCTCCCCGTGGTGGACTTGCCGCATCCCGACTCTCCCACCAGTCCCAGGGTCTCTCCCGAGGCTATGGAAAAGCCCAGTCCGTCCACCGCGTGAAGCTTTCCCCGAGGGGTATCGAAATACTTGGTCAGGCCCTTGACCTCTATCAGGGCCTCTCTCTCTTTTACCATCTGTCAGACCTCCTCAGGAAAGGCCGCCGCAACGGACGGGACAGGCCACGAAATGGCCGGGACGCCACTCCGCCATCTCCGGCCGAGCCTCCGAACAGGACGGCAGGGCGTAGGGACAACGGGGGTGGAACCGGCATCCCCTGGGCAGGTCGGTAGGATCCGGGGTGAGCCCCTGTATGACCTGCAACCGGGAACGGGGGGCGTCCACGTCCGGGATGGAGTTGAAAAGCCCCTCCGTGTAGGGATGCATCCTGTGTTCGTAGAGAGAGTCGGTGTCGCCGTACTCCACCACGGACCCGGCGTACATTATGGCGACCTTGTCGCAGATCTCGGCGACAACGCCGAGGTCGTGGGTTATCAGCATCAGGGCCGTGTTGAACTTCCTCTTCAGGTCCTTCATCAGCTCCAGCACCTGGGCCTGTATGGTCACGTCCAGGGCCGTGGTGGGCTCGTCGGCTATCAGAAGAGCCGGATCGCAGGCCAGTGCTATGGCGATGACTACCCTCTGCCTCATGCCTCCGGAAAACTGATGGGGATAGTCTCCCGCCCTCTCAGGACGGATACCGACCAGTTCCAGCATCTCCAGGGCCCTTTTGTGGGCCCTCTTCTCGTCCATGTCGCCGTGAAGCTGGACCATCTCCATTATCTGACGGTCCACCGGCATAACCGGGTTCAGAGAAGTCATGGGATCCTGGAATATCATAGCTATCCTGCCGCCTCGAACGATCCTCTTCTCCGACTCGCTCAGAGACAGCATATCCCTTCCCTGAAAGGAAATGGACCCCTCCACTATCTCCCCCGGAGGGCTCTGTATCAGCTGCATCACCGACAGGGCCGTGGTGGTCTTTCCGGCGCCGGTCTCCCCCACGAAGCCCAGCGACTCGCCCGGGGCCAGCTTCAGATCGAGCTTATCGACCGCCTGGACCACTCCGCTGTCGGTATGGTAGCGGACGGTCAGCCCCTTTATGTCGAGCAAAAGCTCCTGCTTCATATCCATCTCCCCCTACCTCTTCAGCTTGGGATCAAGTGCGTCCCGGAGGCCGTCGCCCAAGAAATTGAGCGCCAATATGGTTACCATGATGGCCAGACCGGGAAAGAAGGTCATGTAGGAGTGATCCCTTATATAGACCCGTCCTCCGGAAAGCATGGCGCCCCACTCGGGGGAGGGAGGCTGTATGCCCAGACCTATGAAGCTCAGCCCCGCGGCGGTGAGGATGGCGAAGGCTACCCCCAGGGTGGCCTGGACTATGACAGGAGCCATGCAGTTGGGCAGTATGTGCCTCAGTATTATCCTGAGATCCCCGGACCCCATGGCCCTGGCGGCCTCTACGAACTCCTGGTTTCTTATGGAGAGGACCGAGCCTCTGACTATCCTGGCGTAGCCCGGTATGGACGATATTCCAACCGCTATCATGAGGTTGAACAAGCCCGGTCCGAGAGACGCCGCTATGGCGATGGCCAGGAGTATCTGGGGGATCGACAGGAGCACGTCCATCACCCTCATTATAAGGTTGTCCAGTTTCCCGCCGTAATATCCCGAGACGGCGCCCAGCAGCCCACCGGTCACCATGGCGATGGAGACGGCTATGAAGCCCACCTTCAGGGAGATCCGGCTTCCGTAGATTATCCGGCTGAATATATCCCTGCCGAACTGATCGGTTCCGCACAGGTGTTTCATGGACGGAGACTGAAGGGTCTCACGGATATTCTGCTTGGCGTAGCCGTAGGGAGCTATGAAGTCGGCGAAAACCGCCACCAGTATCAGTATCACCACTATGGCCAGGCCTATCATGGCCAGCCTGTTTCTCCTGAGTCGGAGGAAGACGTCTCCGCCCTTGCCCTTTTTTCTAGAATTCATAGACGGTCCCTCCTAACGATACTGAGCCTTTATCCTGGGGTCGATCCAGCCGTAGAGGAGATCCACCAGGAGATTTACCAGGCTGTAGGCTATGGCTATGTAGAGGACCCCGCCCTGGACTATAGGATAGTCTCTCATCTTTATGGCCTCCACCATCAGCCGCCCCACCCCGGGGATCGAGAAGACCGACTCGGTAAGAACCGCTCCACCCAGCAGATAGCCGAAGTGAATGCCTATCACCGTGACCACAGGAATGAGGGCGTTGGGCAGGGCGTGACGCCATATGACGACAGACTCCTTCTGCCCCTTGGCCCGAGCGGTCCTTATGTAGTCCTGGCGGACCACCTCGAGCATGCTGGAACGGGTCATCCTGGTGATTATGGCCACCCCCTGGGCCGACAGGGACAGAGAGGGCAGCACCATGGCGGCGAAGGAGCCCATCCCGGAAGAGGGAAACCATCCCAGATGGACGGAGAAAAGCAGTATCAGCAGCAGCCCCAGCCAGAACACCGGCATGGATATGCCGACCAGAGCCAGCACCATCGTGACCGAATCGAATATGGAGTACTGTTTTATAGCGGATATGATGCCGAAGGGAATGCCCAGCACGATGGATATTGCCATGGAGAACACCGCCAGCCTGAGGGTCACCTTGAAGGTATCCATTATCTCCGAGCTGACCGGCCTCTTAGTAACGTAGGAACGGCCGATGTCCCCCCGGAACACCGCGTTCGATATATACCGTCCGAACTGCACCAGAAAGGGATCGTCCAAACCGTTACTATCCCTGAACTCCTGAAGGGCCTCGTCCGTGGCCTGCTGCCCCAAGGCCAACTTGGCCGGATCGCCCGGAGTCGTGTAGAGCAAAGTGAAAACTATGAAGGCCACCCCGAAAAGGACGGGAACCAGGGCCAACACCCTTCTCGCCACGTATTTGATCATCCCTTAACCCCTCTCTCTAAGAGGACCTGCCGACGGCTTAGCCTCCGGCAGGTCCCGAATCGTAGCTATTTACTCCTCGAAGGCGACCTCGTAGAGGTGATGCACCCCGTTGGACGAGGGCTCGAAATCCTTGACCGATTTTCCCGTTCCTATCAGGAACTCGTTGTTCTGGGTGTAGACCCAGGGAAGGCAGTCGTTGATCTTGGACTAAAGCTCCCCGTAGACCGACGCACGCTCCTCCCCGTTGGGGATCGTCTTGCCCTTCTTGAGCAGCTCGTCGATTGAGGGATCGGAAACCCTGGAGAAGTTCCACACCGAGCCGCTGGTGAAACAGGCGTCAAGCGCGAAGGAGGGATCCGGAACCGACGGGATCCACCCCAGGACGAAGAGATCGTGCTGCCCCGCCTTGAGTCCCTCCAGGAAGGCCCCCCACTCGAGGACCTTTATCTCCGCCTCTATTCCGACCTCGAGAAGCATCGCCTGGGCGAAGGTGGCGGTGTCGACTCTGTCCTTCCTGTCGCTGGTCCAGATCTGTATCTTCATTCCAGTGGCTCCGGCCTCATCGAGAAGCTTCTTGGCCGCCTCCACGTCGTAGCCCTGGGCCTTCTGACCGTCGTCGTAATACATCACTCCGGGAGACATGGGGCTATTGGGAAGACTGCCGACCCCCTGGAAGACCACGTCGCAGATCCCCTCCGCGTCTATCGCCAGACTTATGGCCCTGCGAACCCTGATATCGTCGAAGGGAGCCTTGGCGGTGTTGATCCCGATGTAGCTGGTCATGTTGCCGACCTTGCGGAGAAGCCGGAGGTCGTCGTTCTCCTCCACCCTCTTCATATCGTTGGGGGTTATGTCCAGGGCGATGTCCACCGCTCCGGTCTCCAGCTCGATGGTCCTGGTGGTGGCCTCGGTTATGGGGCGAATCACCATCGTCTCGGCCACAGGGGCGGGACCGGAGAACTTATCGAACCTCTCCAGGACGATCCGATCTCCCTTGGCCCAGCTCACGAAACGATAGGGGCCGGTACCCACCGGATGCTGACCGTAGTCGTCGCCGGCCTCCTCCGTGGCCTTCTCGTTTATGATGCAGCCGAATCCCACGTGGGACAGGGACGCCACGAAGGGGGTGTTCTCCTCCTTGGTGCGTATGATCACCGTGTAGTCGTCGGGGGTCTCGAATCCCTCGGGATCTATGGCAGACGCGTAGGTGCTGACCGCCGATCCCTTGGGAGAGATGGCCCTCTTAAAGGAATAGACCACGTCGGAAGCCTTCAGCTCCTCGCCGTTGTGAAACAGCACACCCTTTCTCAGCTTGAACCGGTAGGTCCTGCCGTCGAGCTGCTCGTAGCTCTCCGCCAGCTGGGGAACCAGCTGGCCCTCGGAGTCGAGCATGAGAAGGTTCTGATAGATCTGGTTCATCACGGTGTTGGAGGCCAGGTCGTTGGATCCGTGAGGATCGAGCGTCTTGGCGTCCTGAGCCATAGCCACCGTAAGGGTATCCTGGGCGATCGCCACGGACGCCGTGGCGATCATCAGAAGCCCCGCCAGGGCCAAAACCGAAAAAGCACTGCGTTTCATCGTCAAATCCCTCCTGTAAGTTGTCTTTTAGCCCATCTCCGGCGATACTCGGGAGCCATAGTCCATAACCGTAATTGACAGTTTTTAGACAGTTTTCTCTCAAGTCAGACCGTAGACGACGGGCTCAACCGGATTATATCATCAGTTACAGCTAAAGAATGGATGCAATTATTTTCCTGTATTTGGATACCGACAATAAAATGAGAGCGATAATCGTTAGATCGGTCTATACTATAGGGCGGTAAAGAAAAAAACATAGTCCTACGGGGAGGAAGAAGAGATGTTCACTATCAAGGAGTTTCTGCGTCAAGAGGTAAAGCCTGCATTAGGGTGTACCGAGCCCGGAGCCGTGGCCTTGGCCGTGGCCCGGGCGACCGAGGCCCTGGGAGCCCCGGTGGAGTCGGTGTCCGTCACGGTCAGCGACAGCATATTCAAGAACGGGGTGGCTGTGGGGATCCCCGGAACCGGAGGTCTCAGGGGTAACGTGATAGCGGCAGCTCTGGCGGTAGTCTGCGGCAGATCGGACTACGGCCTGGAGGTGTTGAAGGACCTCACCGAAGAGGACATCCGATCGGCGAAGACGATGGTGTCGGAAAACAGGGTCTCCCTGGAGGCCGACATGGCCAGACACGGAGTCTACGTCAGGGCGGTCGTCTCCGGAGAGGGACACGAATCGACCTGCGTCATAGAGGACAGCCACACCGGGATAGTCTCGGTGGAGAGAGACGGAGAGACGGTCTTCAAAGAGGAAAAAGGGAACACCTCCGCCTCGAAGGCCCGCTCCGTATCCTCCCAGGTGGCGGAGATGGACTACCCCGACCTGGTGAAGCTGGCCGAGAGCCTGGACGACGAGGACATGGAGACCGTCATGGCCGGGGTGGACATGAACCTGACGATAGCCCACTACGGCCTTGGTCACGACGTAGGGCTCAACCTGGGGAGTACCGTAAGATCCATGGCGGGAGACCTCTTCGACCGGGACCTGGCTGCCAGGATAAGAAGCTACGCGGCGGCGGCGGCCGACGCCAGGATGGACGGCGCCTCCCTCCCCGTAATGAGCAGCGCCGGAAGCGGCAACCACGGCATAACAGCGATCCTCCCCGTGTACGTGGCAGCCGACTTTCACGGAAAGAGCAGGAGGGAAACGGCGGAGGCCATAGCCTTCAGCCACCTCAGCACGAGCTACATAAAGAGCCGTATGGGACGGCTCAGCCCCGTATGCGGCTGCGCCGTAGCGGCCGGGGCGGGAGCGGCCTCGGGAATAGTCAGGCTCCTTGGCGGATCGGTGGAGCTATCCATAAAGGCTATGGAGATAGTCCTGGGGAACCTGGTGGGAATGGTCTGCGACGGAGCCAAGGAGACCTGCGCCCTCAAGGTGTCAACCGGAGCCGCCGAGGCCTATCTTGCAGCCATGACCGTCCTCGGAGGGAACCACCTTCAGGGCGCCCAGGGCGTGGTGGACCCCTCCGACATCGCCAAGACGGTCGAAAACGCGGTGGCCCTGAACGTCAAGGGAATGAAGGACGTCGACTCGGTCATCATCGACGTCATATCCAACTGGACCTGTTGATCTAAAACAGTATCTCTATCCATACCGCCGTGGTGACTATACCCACCACGGTCGCGGTCGCCACGTACTCGGCGGCGTAATCCGAATCGAGTCCCATGCCGTTGGCCAGGATATAGGTGTTGAAGGCCGGAGACAGAGAGGCTATCAGCACGGTGGTCCTGGCCAACAGCGGGTCTCTGGGGGGCAGAAGATGGAAACCGACGTACATCGCTGCGGGAAACAGCACCAGCTTAACCAGAAGATCGCCCCAGGAACGGGCCAGACCGGCGGCCAGCTTATCCAGACGGAGCGACGCCCCTATGACCAGCAGCGCCATACCGCTGCCGCAGTCGGTCAGAAGCTCCAGCCCCTCGAAGAACCACCGGGGGAAGACATCTTTTACCCCTGTGACCGACAGCATTATCCCGGTGAAGCCCGCCAGTATGAGAGGAGTTCTCAAGGCCTTGCCGAGGGCCTGCTTGACCGACGCCGGAGAAAAACGGCCCTCCATCGCCATCTGAGCGCAGGCGATGGGAAAGGTGTTGTAGAAGATCATGCCTATGGACAGATAGACCGTCAGGGCGCCGACTCCCACATCTCCCATGAGAGTCGATACCAGAGGCAGACCGACGAACACGACGTTGCTCCTCACAGCCCCCAGCACGGACACGGCAGCCCTCTCTTTCGGCAGCTCCAACCGGGACGCCACTGCGAAGACCGACAGGACCACCACGGCGAAGGTTCCGTACAGCACCGATATATAGCCCCAGTCGGAGAAGACCGAGACGTCTATGTCCATCCCGGCCTCCAGCAAAATGGCGGGCATTATCAACCAGAACAGGACCGAGTTGATCTGGTCCGCTCCCCTCTGGTCCATCCTGTCGAACCTCTTCAGTCCCCATCCGGCAGCCATGATCAGGACCACCGGAAGAATGGTGACGAACCCCCTCATTCGACGCACCCCCCGAGAAATCTTCAACGCTATAAATTCTTATGATAGTCCCTGTATCTTCGACGCACAAGGGAGCTTTCCGCTTTTTTCTTAGTCCCTCCCTGTGGTAGGATCGTGGGAGGAGATCTGTAGTAATCGATTCCGAACGAAAGGGGGAATGGGAATGGCTTCCGGAAAAGACCTCTCCGTCGTCATCTGCGGCGGAGCCGGATACGGAGTTCAGACCGTGGAGGACATACTGGCCAAGGTCCTCAAGAGATCGGGATACCACGTCTTCGCCACCAGGGAGTACATGTCCCGGGTCAGAGGAGGCAACAACTCGACGGAGATAAGGATATCCTCGGCACCGGTGGACGGAATGGTGGACGAAATCGACCTGCTCGTCGTGCTCAGCCCCGGAGTGAGAGAGAACATAAGGCGCAGAATAACCCAAAACACCGTGATAGCGGCGGATCGATCGTCCGTAGGGGAGGAATTCGAGAAAACGGACTGCGCCTTTTTCGACGTTCCGCTCGGAGAGATGGCCAAGGAGGCGGGAGGAGCCGTCTATGCCAACGTCATCGCCGCCGGGCTTGTCCTGGGGATTGCGGACGCCTCGACCGAACAGGCGGAGGAATACTTCCTCTCCCGGTTCGGCAAAAAGGGAGACAAGATAGTGGACGAAAACCGCTCCGCCTGCGGAAAAGGGCTGGAGCTGGGAAGAGGCATGGCGGAGAAATTCCCCGATCTGGCCCCTCCGAAAAAGGACGACACGTCCAGTAGAAGGGTCATGAACGGCGTGCAGGCCGTCTCACTGGGTGCCATAGCCGGAGGATGCGACTTCGTGACCGCCTATCCCATGTCGCCCGCC
Source organism: Dethiosulfovibrio faecalis (assembly GCF_021568795.1). Lineage (NCBI taxonomy): Bacteria > Thermotogati > Synergistota > Synergistia > Synergistales > Dethiosulfovibrionaceae > Dethiosulfovibrio > Dethiosulfovibrio faecalis. The sequence goes on along the minus strand of NZ_JAKGUE010000024.1, from coordinate 5,994 downwards.
ACGGGCGTCCTGGCCTTCGCAGCCCAAAACACCTCCGACTTCGGCCTGGCGGTGGAGCAGGTGGAGGACGAGATATCCGCCGTGAACATGGCGGTAGGAGCGTCCTACGCCGGGGCGAGCCCCATGGTGACCACCTCCGGAGGAGGGTTCTCCCTGATGTACGAGGGATTCAGCCTGGCGGGAGTGGCGGAGACCCCACTGGTGGTGCACCTGGCCCAGAGGCCCGGCCCCGCCACGGGAATGGCCACCAGAACCGAACAGGGAGACCTGAACCTCGCAGTCCACGCCGGACACGGAGAGTTCCCAAGGCTCGTGCTGGCGCCGGGGACCATAGAGGAGGCCTACAGCCTGACGGCCAGAGCCTTCGAGATCGCCCATCGGTATCAGGTCCAGTCCATCGTCATGACCGACCAGTACCTTCTCAACACCTTCAGGGACGTGAACCCCGACGACCTGATCGCAGCGAAACCGGACAAGTGCCTCATGACCTCCGGGCCGGGATACAGGAGATACGAGGACGTCCCGAACGGGGTATCCCCCAGGAGCGTACCGGGGCTGGGCAAAGGAATAGTCGGGTGCGACAGCCACGAACACGACGAGGAAGGCCACGTCTTCGAGGACTTCGACCTGAGGGTGAGGATGTCGGACAAACGTTTCAGAAAAGGGGAACTCCTGAGGGAGGACTTCGTCCCCGCCGACATCCGGGGCCCGGAAAACTGGACCAGGCTCGTCCTATGCTGGGGATCGACGGGACCGATAGTCTCGGAGGCCCTGATAGATCTGAAACTTCCCGACACCGCCCTCATGAGGGTCCGACAGATCTGGCCCGTGGCGGAGGACGTCGTCGCCGCGGTGGAGAGGGCCGACGAGCTCATATTCGTGGAGGGCAACCACGACGGCCAGCTGGAGAACCTGATCAGATCGGTTACGGGACGTTCAGCCCAGGGGCACCTCAGGAACTACTGCGGCCTTCAGTTCTCGGTGGAGCAGGTCCGAGAGGGCCTCTCCAGAATCCTCGGTTAGGAGGTGTCGTAAGATGACCGATCCCAGAATATTCGACCTCCCCGAAGCCGACATGGCCTGGTGCCCCGGATGCGGGGACTTCAAGATACTGGAGGCCCTCAAGAAGGCCCTGGCCGACATGGACATGGCCCCGGAGGACGTTGTGGTTGTGTCCGGAATAGGCCAGGCGGCCAAGACGCCCCACTTCATGAAGTGCAACTTCCTAAACGGCCTCCACGGCAGGGCCCTGAGCCACGCCACTGGGGTAAAGGCGGCCAATCCCAAACTGACAGTGGTGGCGGTGGGAGGCGACGGCGACATGTACGGCGAGGGGGGAAACCACTTCCTCCACACGGTGAGGAGAAATCCCGACATAGCCAACTTCGTCTATAACAACATGGTGTACGGACTGACGAAGGGACAGGCCTCTCCGACCTCTCCCAAGGGGATGGTGACGCCGGTCCAGACCAGAGGGGTATCCAGCGAGCCGGTCAACCCTCTGGCCCTGGCGATAGTGCAGGGAGCCACCTTCGTGGCCCGAGCCTTCTCCGGCGACGTGGATCACACTGCGGAGACGATGAAGGCAGCCATAAAGCACAGAGGCTACGCCCTGGTGGACGTCTTCCAGCCCTGCGTTTCCTTCAACAAAATAAACACCTTCAAGTGGTTCAAGGACCACACCTACAGGCTCGGAGACGAACACGACAGCTCGGACAGATCGGCGGCCCTGGCCCTGGCGATGGAGACGGAGCGCTTCCCCCTGGGAATCCTATACCGCGAGGAGGGACGTCCCACCTTCGAGGACTCTCTGGGGATCTACGAAAAAGACGACACCCCCCTCCACCGTCGCAGCCCCGACGTCGACAAGGTGAGAGAGACCATAGACTCCATGGCCTAGACCATGAGATGGTTCATAGCGGCTTTCATGACGGTCTACCTGGGGCTCAGCTCCTACGGGGCTCTGAGATGGGCCGGCACGATACCACTCGACTCTGTCAGACGAACGGTCCTTGGGCTGGCCGCCCTGGGAGCTCTCGCCCTGCCGATAGGTAGAGCTGCCTCGGGAGTAATTCCCGAGGCAGCTCGGCACGGTCTCGTCCAGATAGGCGAGATCTGGATGGCGCTGCTTCCCGCTCTCGTCGTACCGGCCCTTATATGGGACCTGTTCCGCCTGATAACCTATCTCCTGGGCAATAGCCCGGGCCCCAGGGCGAACGGAAGGATATTCCTCGTATGGACCGCCGCCTCCATCCTGATGGCGACGGCCGGAGCGGTCAACGCCCGTTTCCCAGCGGTGAGACATCTGAAGCTCGAGATACCGGAACTGTCGGGCCCTCCGATCAGGGCGGTCCTCCTGACCGACCTCCACGTGGACTCGGAGACCTCCCGGACCTGGCTGAAACGGGTGACCGACTCGGTCCGAGAGCTGTCGCCGGACGTAATCCTGATGGCAGGCGATATATTGGACGGCTCGGACGGCCCCGCCCTGGAGAAAGCCGCCGCGGGACTGGCGGAGCTGAAGGCCCCGATGGGAACATACGCCTGTCCTGGCAACCACGAGTACTACCTCGGCATAGACAGGGCCAGGGCCATAATGGAGAGCAACGGCATAACGGTGCTGATGGACGACCGGAGCCGGCTGGACCACCGGCTTTGGATAATCGGTCGGGAGGACGTGCAGTCCGCCAGGATGGGACGACCCAGGACGCCGCTGGCCTCACTGATCCCCGACGACGGCCTGCCTACGGTCGTCCTGGACCACACCCCGTCGTCCATAGAGGAATCGAGAGAGGCCGGGGCGTCGCTGGTTCTGTCGGGTCACACCCATCACGGCCAGATCTTCCCCTTCCAGTTCGTCACCTCCGCACTGTTCGACCTGGACTGGGGGCTGAAACGATACGGAGACACGTGGGGCTACGTGTCCTGCGGAGTCGGGGTCTGGGGGCCGCCGATAAGGACGAGCTCCCGACCGGAGATAGTGCTGCTGGAGCTTTCCGAAAGATAGAAGACACCGCCCGTAATAGTGGTAGATACTAAACTGACGGATGCGGTAGAAAAACGTCAGACGATAAAGAGTCGCTCGCCTCCCGCTGTAAAATCCACCATCCAGAAGAATTGCGCTGAGCAGCATACCACCCAACCCATGCAGGCAAAACACCTACAGCTGATGTCAATAAAAGGCAATCCTGCATGGTATCATCCGTCATTATCCGTAAATCACTCTCACCAGCCCCATGCTAAGCCACGGAACATAGGTAATGACCATCAAACAAAAGACTAAAACAAAAAAAACGGGACAACACTTTTAGAGATAGTCTCAAGACGAACGCCCGAAATGGCCGAAGCCACGAATAACGTCGGACCATAAGGTGGCGTAACGAAACCAATGGCCAATGCAACGGTTATAATGACCCCGAAATGAACCGGGTCGACCCCAAAGCCCTCCGCAACAGGGAGTAAGATCGGAGTCAGTATAATCGCAGCAGATATATTGTCGATAAAACAACCGACAACCAACAAAAATATATTGTAACTATTCAGTCCCCCTGCTGATTTAGCTCCTAAATCAGCAGTCCCTTAGTTTCTTACAACGTGATATCATGGCATCAGAATAAATCTGAAGGGAGGCCTATTCATGTTTCAGAAGCCCACCTACGAAGAGCTCTTCGAGGAAAACCAGATGCTCAAGGCGATAATCAAGAGCCTCAGCGAGAGAATCTCAGAGCTCGAAGCCATACTGAAACAAAACAGCCAGACCAGCTCCAAGCCTCCTTCCAGCGACGGCTATAAAAAGCCCAAGCCGACCAGTTCCCGGAAGAAAAGCGACAAGAGTAAAGGGGCTCAGAAAGGCCATAAAGGAAGTGGCCTTCAGCTTCCCCATGAGCCGGATAAAATCGTTGAGCACCTGCCCTTACAGTGCGAGAGCTGCGAACATAAGGATGTCTGAACCGCCGATAAGGCTTCCTGCGGTGCAGGATACGTAATAGATACCAAACTGGTGACCACGGTGGAAAAACATCAAGCGATAAAACGAACCTGTCCCTTGTCCAACGGGACAATAAGGGGCCATCTACCTGTAACCGTGAAGTCCACCATCCAGTATGGTCCGGAGACTACAGCTCTGGTCTCTGTTCTAAATACCTTAGGAGCCGTATCCATAGACCGCATTCACGACATACTTCATGGGGCCTGTAACCTTCCTATATCCACTGGAACGGTCTACAACATGGTCAAAAGAGCGGTATCCTCCGTGGCACCCTCTGTGGAGGTCATAAAGGAGAAGGTCAAAGCTCTTCCCTTAGCCCACTTCGACGAAACAGGGGTCCGAGTAGATAAAGGACTCCGCTGGGCTCATGTGGCCTGTAACCGTGACTACGCCTATATCTCCGTCGAGAAGAAGCGAGGCTACGATGGAATGGTCGCCTCCGGGATACTTCCCTGTTTCAGAGGGATAGCTGTCCATGACTTCTGGCGTCCCTACGAGGGGTTTGACGTAAACCACGTCTACTGCAACGCCCATCTCATTCGGGAGCTGAAAGGCATCCACGAAAACACCGGCCAGGAATGGGCTTTAAAGCTGAGAAAGCTCCTGGTATGGGCCCAGCACAAGAAGAAGGCGTTTATCGTGGCCGGTAAGGACCGTTTTTCCCCTTATTGCTGCCGCTACAGGATCGACAAACCCTTCGATGAATTACTTGCCTCCGGTCTGGCCCAAAACCCTCTACCTATTGGAAAGGGGACAAGAGGCAGGCCCAAAAAAGGCAAGGCCAGGAACCTCCGGGAGAGATTTAGGGACCATAAGGAGGAGATCCTGCTCTATTCCAGGGATTTTGCGATCCCCTTCGACAATAACGAGGCTGAGCGAAACATCCGCAACTTCAAAGCGAAGCTTAAAATATCGGGCTGCTTCCGAACCTCGGAAGGGGCTAATGACTACGCCAAAATAATGTCGTTCCTCATTACGGCGAAGAAGCACTCGATCAATATATTCGAGGCCATGTCTATGGCTCTCGATGGTCAGATTCTATTCCTGGCTGGAGCGACTGAATAGTTACACTATTTCCTCGAAATGCAGGGATATATAATCACTTCATATGAGTATCTTTATGAATTTTCCTCAATGCGTAGGATGGCATGAAGAAGCCGCACTCTGTATCGTAAACGACATGTTTGTCTACATCCTAAAATTTGGAGGTTGATCCTATGAAGTATGACCGCACAGCCGCTGTCGTCATTGATAGTCACAATCTTACCCTCGAAGAGCTTGTGGCCGTAGCTCGCCATCAAGCTCAGGTTGAAATCGCAACGGAGGCTATTCGACGAATCAACAGAGCTTCGTCCTTAATTCGTCAGTGGATCGATCAAGGTCGAGTAATCTACGGAGTAACCACTGGATTCGGAGATCTCTCCACTGTAAATATCGACAGCGCTAAAACCGAGCTTCTCCAAGAAAACTTGTTAAAAAGCCACGCGGTAGGAGTAGGGGATCCCCTCCCGATTGAGACCGTCAGAGCTATCATGCTACTAAGGCTCAACGGACTGACCGCCGGACATTCGGGCATCACCATTGAAACCCTCACCCAGATGGTCAACTTCCTCAACTTGGACATCATTCCCCTCGTCCCCTCTCAGGGATCGGTGGGAGCCAGCGGAGACCTTTGCCCCCTCTCGCACATAGCGGTCTCGATGCTCGGAGAGGGAGACGTCTTCTACAAAGGCGTTCGCATGTCAGCTCTGGAGGCTATGAGCAAGGCCGGACTCAAGCCGATAAAGCTTCATCCCAAAGAAGGGATCGCTCTGCTCAACGGAACCGCCGCCCTGACCGGTCTGGGAGCATTGGCCCTCTGGGACGCCCTTACCGTAGCGAAGACCGCAGACATAGCAGGAGCCCTGTCGGTGGAGGCCCTCCACGGCGTACCCTACGCTTTCGACGAGAGAACCCACGCAATCCGACCCCATCAGGGACAGATCGACGTGGCCTCCAACATCAGA